>JBPCUI010000069.1:0-9389 GCA_051011235.1 Flavobacteriaceae bacterium | reverse complement strand
CCCTCATCGGCCAGCACAAAAGGCATAGCGTAAAAATAAAACATCAGATTGTGGTAAAATACCGGATCGCCTTCGTACACCTCATCCTTATCTTCTAACCAAACATCTTCTCCGTCGAATCCCATGGTGTAAGCGGGAGTATCAACGCGGTCTTTTCTGGAATAAAGATCAATAGTGTGTACTTCATTGAAATTGGTTTTGGGAATTTCGTAAACCAGGCTTTTTAAAGATTTCCACTGATCCAGACCTCCATGCGCATGCAATATCTCAACTAATTCTTCCGGATAATTGGCTTTGCTAATTACCTCTGTTCCTTGTGTGTTTTCAATGGTCGACTGTGGTTTATCCTGTATTTCCCTACAGGATGTAAGTGTCAGTAATATTAATAATCCAATGCTATACTTCATGTTCGTTGTTTGTTTTCCCAATAGGTCGAAATAATCAGCGATAATTTACTTATTCTTATACTTTTGTCGATATGGGTCGTCTCAAAATTATAGACAGTATAAAAAATAGAACAGTTAAAGAGGTTGTACTCGTCAAGGAGAAGTCGCGGTGGCGAAAGAAGACCGGGCAATTCGTTGTTGAGGGTAAAAGGGAAATTGAAATGGCCCTTAAAGGTGGATATACACTGACTAAAATATTCTTTGATCCGGGTATTATTTCTATAGATTCAGTCCAAGAACTTCTCTCGACTTATGTTTCCGGGCCAGAGATAATTGAAGTTTCGCACGATGTATATCGAAGGATAGCTTACCGCGATAAAACCGAGGGAATTGTCGCTTTGGGTGTCTCAAAACAACATTTACTGGAAGATCTTGAATTCAAAAGGAAAGCGCCACTGGTTTTGGTAGCTGAAGGACTCGAAAAACCCGGAAATATGGGTGCACTGCTTAGAACGGCTGATGCTGCTTCTCTTGACGCCGTGATTATAGCCAATCCGAAAACGGATCTCTATAATCCCAATGTTATACGTTCGAGTTTGGGTTGTGTGTTCAGCGTGCCTGTCGCGCAGGCGGGCAATGCAGAAGTTATGGAGTTTCTCACCAGCCGGAAAATATTAATTATTGCTGCGGAATTAGGTGCTGTAAATACGTATAGCGCCATGGACTTTACCGTTCCTGCAGCTATTGTAGTAGGTGCCGAATCTACCGGTCTCACAGATCTATGGATTGACAATGCCAGCCATCGGGTAATAATCCCGATGCAAGGCGAAATAGATTCCATGAACGTGTCCGTATCGGCAGCAATACTTATCTTTGAGGCCATGCGACAGCGCAATTTTAAGTAATTGTGATAATAATTAAATTGGGCAGTTAACGGTTGCACGATCAGCGCAGGAGCCAAATATTATCCGGCTCATTTACAGGACAGAATATGGCAGGAAATACCCTTTTTATAATCATAATCGCAGTGCTGTTGCTACATTTTACAGTCGAGACTGTGTTAAACTATCTGAACGCCAAAAAATTTGACGATCCGATTCCTGAAGAATTAGGAGATGTTTTTAACAAGGAAGAGTATCAAAAATCGAATGCATACAAAAAGACGAATTATCGTTTCGGTCTGCTTTCATCCACAATTTCAATAGTACTCACAGTTGGTTTTCTTATAATTGGTGGTTTTGAATGGGTCGATCAGATAGCGCTTAGTTTCTCTGAAAACCCTATTTGGAGAGCCATGGTATTCTTTGGGATCATTATGTTAGGAAGTGATCTTCTCGCAACTCCTTTAGCCCTGTATCAGACTTTTATAATCGAACAGAAATTTGGTTTCAATAAAACCACAGCTGCAATTTTTATCACAGACAAACTAAAGAGCTGGTTAATGATGATAATCATCGGAGGGGGTATCCTGGCGCTTATCATATGGTTCTATAACTGGGCTGGCAGCAATTTTTGGCTATATGCCTGGGGGCTGATTTCTATTTTTACCGTTTTTATCAATCTGTTCTACAGCCGTTTGATAGTTCCTTTATTCAATAAGCAAACTCCGCTTACAGAGGGTAGCTTGAAGACCAAGATCGAAACCTATGCAGCTAAAGTAGGCTTCGAATTACGGCATATTTTTGTCATAGACGGATCCAAGCGCAGTACGAAGGCGAATGCCTATTTTTCAGGATTTGGAAAAGAAAAGCGAGTAACCTTGTTCGACACCCTGATCAACGATCTTGAGGAAGATGAAATAGTTGCAGTCCTGGCTCACGAAGTAGGTCATTACAAGCGAAACCATATCCTGGTAAATCTCATTGTGTCGATTCTGCTAACCGGACTTACTCTATTTCTCCTGGCGTTATTTATAAATAATCCTGAATTATCAATGGCTATAGGCGTTTCGCAACCCAGCTTCCATGCGGCTCTAATTGGATTCGGTATACTGTACAGTCCGATTTCAGAACTAACAGGGCTAATCATGAACTATTTTTCGCGCAAATTCGAATACCAGGCCGATGATTATGCCAAGTCCACTTTTGCGGCGATCCCACTGATCTCTTCTTTGAAAAAACTCTCAAAGAACAGTCTCAGCAATCTCACTCCCCACTCCGCCTACGTTTTTGTTCATTACTCGCACCCTCCACTGATCAGTAGAATTAAGAACTTAAAGGCATGATTTTTGTTGATTAGCAGGTAAAGAATGATTAATTTTAAGCTATGAGAACCGAAGCGCTCATAGAAAAGGAAAACAAGGAGATTGCAAAGCAATACAAAGAATTACTCCGAATAAGCTATCAGAATCTTACGGCCGCCGATAAGAAGCTGTTACGCACGGCTTTTGATATTGCCGTGGACGCCCATAAAAATCAGAGACGCAAATCTGGGGAAGCTTATGTATTTCATCCAATCGCTGTTGCTAAGATCGTTGCTTCAGAAATAGGATTGGATGCCACATCAATAGCCTCGGCCCTGCTTCACGACGTCGTAGAAGACACCGAATACACCCTGGATGATATTGAACGAATTTTTGGAGAGACAATCGCCAGAATTGTCGACGGCCTTACCAAGATAGCGCATCTGAAAAAGGACATGAATATTTCGCAGCAGGCGGAGAATTTTAGAAAAATGCTGCTCACCCTGCACGACGATGTCCGCGTTATCATCATAAAAATTGCCGACAGATATCACAATATGCTGACCATGGATGCCATGCCAGAACACAAACAGGTAAGGATGGCATCGGAAACACTTTATATCTATGCTCCGCTGGCACATAGAATTGGTCTTTACAATATTAAAACGGAGCTCGAAGATCTCAGCTTGAAGTATACGGAACCTGATGTGTATCGCGATATCCAGGAGAAAATTGAGCACACCAAGGAAGAACAGCAAAGATACATTGACGATTTCGCGGATGTTATACGAGATTCACTAAATACAGAAGGGCTTCAGTATCGCATTAAAGGGCGCACAAAATCTACCTATTCCATTCGCAAAAAAATGTTGGCCCAAAACGTGAGATTCGACGAGATCTACGACAAGTTCGCGATCCGGATCATTTATGAATCAGATCCGCAGAACGAAAAATTTGTGGCCTGGAAAATCTACTCCATTGTTACTGACCATTTTACCCCTAATCCAATTCGGCTGCGCGATTGGATCTCTTCTCCCAAATCGACCGGTTATGAGGCCTTACACATCACCGTTATGGGACCAGAAGGCAGGTGGGTAGAAGTGCAGATTCGCAGTGAACGCATGCATGAAATTGCAGAAAAAGGTTATGCAGCACATTTTAAATACAAACACGGAGATCACAAAGAACAGGGCATTGAAGAATGGTTGAACAGACTTCAGGAAGCTCTTGAAAACGCCAATGGAAATGCAGTGGATTTTGTTGAAGAGTTTAAACTAAATCTCTATTCCAAAGAGATCTTCGTCTTCACACCCAGAGGTGACCTGAAATCACTACCAAAAGATGCCACTCCACTGGATTTTGCGTTCAACATTCACACCGAAGTTGGAATGCGTACCAGGGGTGCTAAGGTTAATGGGAAGTTAGTCCCCTTAAACACCACCCTGCAAAGCGGTGATCAGGTTGAGATCATTACCTCAGACAGTGCCAAACCGAGCCAGAATTGGTTAGATTATGCGACTACGGCAAGAGCCAGGGCTAAAATCAGATCCTCATTACGCGAAGAGAAAAAATTGATCGCCACCGAAGGAAAAGAGATCCTCCGAAGAAAATTAAAATCACAGAAGATTACACTGAACGAAGATGTGGTGAATAAGATGGTGGTCTTTTTTAAACTGCAGACATCGCTGGACCTTTTTTACCGGGTAGGCCTCGGTGCGATTGACAATCAGAAGATCAAGGAGTTTGCATCCAATTATAACAATGCATTTATCAGTTTCTTTAAAAACAAGATTCGAAGAAAGGCCATACCTCAAAACATTGATAAAGAGGAGATAACATCTAAATACGACTTGTTGGTTTTTGGTAAGGAAGAGGAGAAATTAGGGTATAAACTTTCTCCCTGCTGTAATCCTATTCCCGGGGATGAAGTCTTTGGGTTCCTAAGTGTCAATGAGGGGATAAAGGTGCATAAAAAAAATTGTCCCAACGCAATTTCACTTCAATCAAATTACGCATATCGGATCATCACTGCCAAATGGATCGATTCATCTCAGGAAGAGTTCACATCCGAGATCAAACTTACGGGTATCGATAATTTGGGTCTGCTCAATGAGATAACGGAAATCATTTCGGATAACATGCACGTAAACATGAAAAACCTGAACTTTAGTACTGATAGCGGAACATTTACCGGTACTATTTCCGTTGTGGTCAAAAACCAATCAATTCTTAAAAAACTGATCAATAACCTCAAGCAGCTCAACGGCATTGAAAAAGTGATCCGTATTTAGCATTGAACCGCAGTAAACAGTACCACATTTGCAAATATTATAATGATGGGGGTTCTCAATTTTAGATGTACATTTGCATCTAGTTCTAATGAAGGTGTTTATGGGCACGAATAAGGATCAGGTAATAGTTAAAAATGTCTTCACGGCTTTTCTGGAGGAGAACGGGCATAGGAAGACGCCGGAACGGTACGCCATACTCCAGGAAATCTATGACAGCGACGATCATTTCGATATAGAATCACTCTATATCAATATGAAGAATAAGAATTACAGGGTTAGCCGGGCAACACTCTACAATACAATTGAACTTCTGCTGGAGTGTAAGCTTGTCCGTAAACATCAATTTGGCAAGAATCAGGCTCAGTACGAGAAGTCATATTTCGACAGGCAACACGATCATGTAATTCTCACAGACACCGGGGAAGTAGTAGAATTTTGTGACCCGCGGATCGAATCGATTAAAAAGACCATAGAGGAAGTATTTGATATAAAAATCAACAACCATTCACTCTACTTCTACGGCACAAGAAAGCAAAAAGAAGAATCAACCAAATAACCAAATCAATTACATGGCGGTAGACTTGCTACTAGGATTGCAATGGGGAGATGAAGGAAAGGGAAAAATTGTAGATGTACTTACAGAGAATTACGACATAATCGCCAGGTTTCAGGGCGGCCCCAATGCAGGACATACCCTGGAATTTGACGGCATTAAGCACGTACTTCATACTATCCCTTCAGGAATTTTTCACAAAGATGCAATCAATGTCGTTGGAAATGGTGTTGTAATAGATCCTGTTATCTTTAAGAAAGAGCTGGACAATCTCAAAAAATACAACATCGATGTCAAAAAGAAATTGCTCATCTCGAGAAAAGCGCATTTGATCTTGCCCACTCACCGGCTCCTGGATGCCGCTTCTGAAGCGTCTAAAGGGAAAGCCAAAATTGGTTCTACCCTTAAAGGAATTGGTCCAACCTATATGGACAAAACCGGCAGGAATGGTATGCGGGTTGGAGATTTGGAACTGGGAAACTGGTCGGAGAAGTACAGGAATCTCGCCAATAAGCATCAGGCCATGATCTCTTTTTACAACGTTGATGTTCAGTACGATTTAAAGGAATTAGAAACTGAATTCTGTGAAGCCGTGGAGATTCTCAAGCAACTTACCTTTATCGATAGCGAAGAATATCTCTACCAGGCACAGAAATCCGGGAAAAAAATTCTTGCAGAAGGCGCCCAGGGCTCTTTGCTTGATATCGATTTTGGCACCTACCCCTATGTGACTTCGTCGAATACCACAGCGGCCGGCGCATGCACCGGACTAGGTGTCGCTCCGGGAAATATCGGGGAAGTTTTTGGGATTTTTAAAGCATATGCTACCCGTGTGGGAAGCGGTCCTTTTCCTACTGAATTATCCGATGAATACGGCGCCACAATGAGTCGTGTTGGCAATGAATTCGGAGCTACAACAGGAAGACCCAGGCGGTGCGGCTGGTTAGACCTTGTTGCCCTGAAATACGCCATTCGCATTAATGGGGTCACCGCGCTAATGATGATGAAGGCAGATGTGCTGAGCGGCTTTGATAAAGTCAAAATTTGCACGGCATACAAATACAGAGGATCCACGATCTCTCATTTGCCGTTCAATATAGAAGCAGGCAATGTCTCTCCTGTGTACACTGAAATGAAGGGTTGGAAAAAGGACCTGACTAAATTGAGCGAAGCATCGGAATTACCTGAAGCTGTTAACAAATACATAGATTTTCTGGAGAAAGAGCTCGAAATTCCTATAAAAATAGTGTCAGTAGGCCCGGATAGGACACAAACAATTCAAAGGTAAACGCGACTTTTTACACGATACTATTGAAATATTCATCCTAAAACTATCCCAATACTTTCCCTTCGAGCGGCAAAAGGATTATTTTTGAACAAAGCAAACGCCTTGAAGTATTTCTTCATTTTATGGTTTCTTCCCCTCTGTTTTATGCCGATCTCGGCGCAGGAAGAGAAGACAGAGGAAAGAGAGATCAATATTGTATACGGTGCGAATTTTACCAAGGACGAGCAACAGTTCCCCGGGGCTTCGCTGTTTAGCAAGGACAACCGCCAGGTCCAGTTCGAGCACGAGGGAGCCTATCTATGGTGCGATATAGCTATATTTTATCAGAAAGAAAACAGATTAAAGGCCATTGGGAATGTAAGGCTACAGCAAGGCGATTCCATAAAGCTGACCAGTAATAAAATAGATTTCGATGGAAATCAAAAACTGGCCAAAGCATGGGAAAGGGTGGTTTTGACCAATTCAGATATGACCCTGCGTACAGATACCCTTTATTGGGACCGGCAATTACAGGAGTCTTATTACAACAGTGGCGGAACCGTAATAGATTCTGCAAATACACTGACCAGTGAAAAAGGGCGGTATATGATGATCCCCAAAAAGTATCGGTTTATCGACAGCGTTAAGATCAGAAACCCTGAATACACAGTCGATTCCAAACAGTTAGATTACTATACTACCTCCAGAAATGCTTATATGTACGGCCCGTCCACTATAACGGGAAAAACATATAAAATCTATTGCGAAAGGGGATTTTACGATACCAAGATAGAGAGTGGATACGGCATTAAAAACACCAGGATCGATTACAGCAACAGAATAATTGAAGGAGATAGCGTATACTTTGATAAGGAGTCAGGATTTGCCTCTGCCACCAATAACATCAAGGTGACTGATACCGTCAATCAAGGGGTGATCCGAGCTCATTACGCGGAAGTATTTAAGGAAAAAGATTCTGTTTTTGCCACCAAAAGGGCTGTTTCTGTGAGTTTGGTGGAACAAGACTCACTCTATATGCACGGAGACACTTTAATGGTAACAGGCAAACCGGAAGAAAGGATTTTAAGGGCATTTAGAAATGCTAAATTCTATAAGACCGATCTGAGCGGAAAGTGTGATTCTATCCATTACGAACAGAAGACAGGTGTTACCCAGTTAATTACGAATCCAGTTCTATGGAATTTGGAAAACCAGATGACGGGAGATAGTATTCATTTGCTGAATGATCTGGAAACCCAAAAATTAGATTCTTTAAAAGTACTTAACAATGCCTTTATTATTTCTCTGGATACTATCAGTAATACCGGCTATAATCAGGCCAAGGGAAAGGACCTGTTCGGGAAATTCATAGAGAATGAATTAAAATTAGTCGATCTGATCAAAAACACTGAAGTGATCTACTATATGTATAATGACGACGACGAGCTCATCGGAATCAATAAGACCATTTGCAGTGCTATCCAGATGAAATTAGACAGTAGTGCTATAGAAGAAATCACATTTTTAACAGATCCTGACGGCGATATTTTTCCAGAAAGAGACCTGCCACCTAACAGCCGGAAACTGAAGGGATTTATTTGGCGGGGAGATGAACGTATTAGGACAAAAGACGATATTTTCGACGAAGATGACAACAATATCGAATTGGTTAAAATCCGCGGCATTGACCAGCCACTGGATAGCCAGGAGGAGGAGAAAGAACCTGGTGATGGTGATACCTCTGGTCAAAACCCCAATGACCAGGCCACGTTGAACAGGCTTAAACCGATACCTAAAGAACCGAAGGATCCTGATGGATAATGATTTTTTTAAATACCAGGCCCAAACCACCACACAACCTTTAGGCTTGGAGATTTCACACGCCAAAGGATCCTATATTTACGATATTGAGGGAAATGCATATCTGGATTTTGTGGCTGGTGTTTCTGCTTGCGGTTTAGGACATTGCCACCCCAGGATTGTTGAAGCGATCAAGATCCAGTCCGAGAAGTATATGCATGTAATGGTATATGGGGAATATATACAACAACCTGCCCTGTCTTTAACCAAAAAGTTGGCCGCTTGCCTCCCGCCCCCTCTTGAAATGACTTATCTGGTAAATTCTGGCACCGAAGCTATGGAAGGGGCCATTAAACTCGCCCGGAGATATACTGGCCGATCGGAGATCATCGCCGCCAGGAATGCCTACCATGGAAATACCTTAGGCAGTTTGAGTTTGATGAGCTACGAAGATCGGAAGGCACCATTCAGACCTTTATTGCCCGATATACGCTTCATAAATTTTAATTCTCTGCCGGACCTTGAAATTATAAGCACCGGAACAGCAGCGGTTGTGCTTGAAACAATTCAGGGCGGAGCGGGCTTTATTTTACCCAAAAACGACTATCTGAGGAAAGTACGGCAAAGATGTTCTGAGGTCGGTGCTTTGCTCATTCTGGATGAAATTCAACCTGGATTTGGCCGTACTGGAAAACTCTTCGCGTTTGAACATTACGACTTGGTTCCCGACATCCTTGTGATGGGTAAATCGATGGCTTCCGGACTTCCGGTAGGCGCATTTACCGCTTCCCGAGAACTAATGCTCAGCCTTAGCCGCAATCCGGATTTGGGTCATATTACCACTTTTGGAGGTAACGCCCTAATTGCTTCCGCTGCTTTGGCGACACTTGAAGAACTCACTGAAAGTGAC
>JBPCUI010000068.1:0-2629 GCA_051011235.1 Flavobacteriaceae bacterium | reverse complement strand
ACAAGTATTATTTCTCCAATAGCGTAAATCAAATACTTACTGAATTTATTTTCAGAGAGCAGTTTTTGACGAATATGTCTGAAGAACTTTATCATTTCTTATGTTTTATGGCCTACGCACCGGCTGGCTCCTCACGATCAAAGGTCTACCAGACCTTTGCTTTACGTTTGGCCCTCTAAAGAATCTGATCATGGACAAGTTGGTTATCTCTAAATTCTAGGTTGGTATAGAAAGTACAATCGCAATACACGAAATAAATATACACAAAAGTGGCCTTTGGACTTACAGTAATTCTGTCATGCATTTATGTTATAGAGGACAAGCAACTTTCTTTTATTATTAATCTTAGGGGAGTGAATGAATGTTGAGAGTTTTAGTTGAGACGCTGTGTTTTCAGGTATTTTGCTATTGCGAAGTGATGGTACTGGCGGGCATAGTTAAAGGCCCTTTTTCCTCTGTAGAACACATTGGGATCAGCTCCTTGTTCTAACAGGTATTTAACCATTTCCAACTGCCCGTATTTGGCGGCGTACATCAAAGGTGTCTTGTCTGCGCAAACCAGTTCGACATCGGCACCGTTCTGAACGAAAAATTGCAGTGATCTCATGGACTTTAATTTGATGCTCATAGCCAGGTAACCGTATTTTTTGCCTTTAGGAATACTTAGACAGGCATTGACGGATCCTTGGCTGATGAGTTTTTCTAATCTATGGATATTGGCAGATTTAATGGTAACCGCAATTTCATTGGTCAATTCCTGTCCAAATGACGTTATGCCCATTAGAAAAACGAAACATATGGCAACAAAAATTTTAGTTTTGATCTTGCTCAAAATAGTTCGTATTGTATTACTGAAAATCATACTTTTCCCTCTTCTAAATTAATAATCAGCAATTCTTACAGGCTGAATTATAGCCCTAGCCAACTGCTTGTAATTAGTCGTTCTCTTTCCCATAAATAATTTTCATATCGGGCAATTCAGTAAAATAAAAGTGAACCCATATATACAAATGATTAAATAAAGCCAGAAGCAAAGCGGCTTTGGACTGAAGCAAAATACCGGGGATCCAGAGTGCCAGGAATCCGTAAACATACATGGCATTGCCCGAATATTTAAATATACCCTCTCTGATCATGATTTCATTTCTATATTTTTCCGGTTCAAAATGGTCAATTCCAAATGCGCGATCGATCCCGAAATACCTCCTGATGGAATAGAAAAGATAGACGGCAGGCAGGAATAAAATACCCGATACTATATAGGAAACCACAGGGTTAATATCCAGGGTCCAGGCATTGGAGACAGCCAGGCAAATGATCGAAACCGGTCTGGCGAGAATCAATATGGCAAAGCCTAGCTTGAAAAGCCGGAAAGCATGTGTGCCTAGATTAAGCGTAACTGTTTTATAGTGCAATTCAAGTCGCCAGAAAATCAGCACATATATCTGATGCAGTATGGGTGCCAAGAGGGAAATAACCAACCAGGTACCAGTGGAGATGCCCCAAAGTTCTCCGCGAAGCAAAGTATCATCCATCTCCACACAATAACAGACAGCCGCCAAAAGGGCAATAAGAATCAGGAAATGCCAGAGCTGCTGTTGAAATACTTTCATACGATTAGATTATTAGCTGGATATTGCCGAAATACTAAGCTAATGAAATAATTAAAACCCTCTGCCTTAACCGATGAATCTCTAAAAACCAGCATGCTATCATTGAAGGAAAGTCTTCCCGCTTAATCGGTCATTTTTTGCGCTTGTTCCCATTCCGATCTTTTGATCGCATACCAATTCTGGGTCTCACCGTCGTATTCAAAATTTTGAATGAACCGAAGCCCCGCTTTTTGTAGTACATTATTGGAGGCCGTATTGGCTGGTGCCGCGGCCCCACATATCTCTTCCAGTTTCATTTCACCAAAACCATATGCCAGGGCGAGACGTGAAGTTTCTGTGGCGATTCCCTTGCCCCAATAAGCTTTTCTAAGTCGATAACCCAGGTCGTAATAATCGAATTCCACTCTAACGGTTCGTTCAAATTTAAGACCAGACCAACCAACAAATTCTCCATTTTGTTTATCGATAACGGCCCAGCGTCCAATCCCGAAATCCCTGTATTGATTTCTGATCTCATCTATGATCATTTTTGATTCATCCCTGCTCTTTACCGGGTTATTCCCTAAAAATATGTGTACTTCTGGGTCGGAATCCAGCGCGAACATCCCCTCGATGTCCGTTTCTTCAATCTCCCTTAAAATCAGTCGGTCTGTCTCCGCAAAAATCTTCAAAACTGCAATTTCCCTAATAATTTCTATTTCATTAACCCATAAAAGGATACCGGTAGTCCTCAGGAGACACAAAAGTCTCTTTGATTAAACGTACGCTTACCCATCTCATCAGGTTCTGGGCAGATCCTGCTTTATCGTTTGTTCCGGATCCTCTTGCGCCGCCGAAGGGTTGCTGACCTACAACGGCACCTGTGGGTTTGTCGTTGATATAAAAGTTACCGGCAGCGTTCTCCAGCGCCTTGGTGGCCTCATCAATCGCATATCGGTCGCCCGAAAAGACGGCTCCGGTCAACGCGTATTCAGAAGTCTCATCGACCAACTTTAAAGCCTTTGACCAGTCTTTGT
>JBPCUI010000067.1:0-6812 GCA_051011235.1 Flavobacteriaceae bacterium | reverse complement strand
GGCCTTGGGGCCAGGTTGACCAATACGGTGACTTTTCTGCCTATAATCTCTTCGGCTGTAAAACTTTCTGCAATTCCCGAAACAATGGTCCGTTGATCCAATCCCGTATCTACTTTCAGGACCATTAATTTCTTGGTTTTGGGCATTTTTTCAGCCTCGAGGATAGTTCCCACCCTCATATCCATTTTACCAAAATCTTCAAAGCTGATCGTTTCTTTTTGTGGCATGATGTTTTTGTTTTCTGATTCGTTAAGCCTTCTAGTGGCTTCCAACTTGTCTAACTGAGCCTGGATTTCCTTATCCTCGATTTTCCTAAAAAGCAGCTGTGTTTCACCCAATTCACGGCCCGCTTGTATCAATTCTGTTGAATTTATAACATCTTTCCAGCGCAGGATCCCTTCTGCGGAGGTTTTGGCCTTGGGAACCGAAAGAAGTGTTCGTATGCCCAGAATGTCTCTGAGTTTTGAGGCCGTAAAGGGTAGGAAGGGATCGCAGTTAACAGCCAGTCCAGCGGCAATCTGAAGTGCCACATATATAATGGTCTGAACTCTTTCCTCGTCTTCTTTGATCACTTTCCAGGGCTCTTGCTCGGCAAGATATTTATTGCCTAAACGGGCCATATTCATCAGTTCCTGGCTCCCTTCGCGAAAACGGTATCTTTCGAGTCTGTCTGCGATGATTTCAGGAAATTCCCTGAGTTGTGAAAGTGTTTCTTTGTCTACGGTTGAAAACTCCTGTGGTTCCGGTACTTTACCGCCATAATATTTATGAGTAAGAACAACTACCCTGTTGACAAAATTGCCAAAAATGGCTACCAACTCATTATTATTGCGAGCCTGAAAGTCTTTCCAGGTGAAATCATTGTCTTTAGTCTCCGGTGCGTTTGCTGTAAGGACGTATCGCAATACATCTTGCATATCGGGGAATTCTTCAAGGTATTCGTGTAGCCAGACCGCCCAATTCTTCGAGGTGGATAACTTGTTTCCTTCAAGGTTAAGAAATTCATTGGCCGGAACATTCTCGGGCATTACAAATTCTCCATGTGCTTTCATCATTGAAGGGAATATGATGCAGTGGAAGACGATGTTGTCTTTCCCGATAAAATGCAGGAGTTTGGTGCCCTGGTCTTTCCAATAAATTTCCCAGTCTTTATTTTCTCTTTCCGCCCATTCCTTGGTCGACGAAATATAACCGATAGGTGCATCGAACCAAACGTAGAGCACTTTACCGGTAGCACCTTCTATGGGTACGGGTATTCCCCAGTCCAGGTCCCTGGTCACAGCCCTTGGTTTTAAACCTGCCTCTATCCATGATTTACACTGCCCGTAAACATTGGGTTTCCAATCTTCCTTATGCCCTTTAAGGATCCATTCGGTCAGAAATTCTTCGTAGCGATCAAGTGGTAAGAACCAGTGTTTTGTCTTTTTAAGAGTCGGAGTGGCCCCGCTTAATGTAGACTTTGGCTTAATCAGGTCCGTCGCATTGAGAGAGGATCCACAATTTTCGCACTGATCTCCATAGGCTTCTTCAAAACCGCAATTAGGACATGTACCTGTAACAAAACGATCGGCCAGGAACTGTCCGGCTTCCTCATCATAAAGTTGGGCGGTGGTCTCTTCTAAGAAATCACCTTGCTTATAGAGTTTTACAAAAAAGTCGCCAGCCGTTTGGTGGTGCACAGCCGCCGAGGTTCGGGAGTAATTATCAAATGATATTCCGAATTTTTCAAAGGACTCTTTAATGATGCCGTGATATTTATCGATAAGGGATTTGGGCGAAACCCCTTCTTTTTTTGCTTTCATGGGTATGGCTACACCGTGTTCATCACTGCCGCACACAAATGCCACGTCCTTTTCCTGCAATCGTTGAAAACGGGCATAGATATCTGCCGGAACATAGACTCCGGCCAGGTGGCCAATATGAATAGGGCCATTTGTATACGGTAAAGCAGCTGTAATTGTGTAGCGCGACGGCTCTGGCATCAGAGGGTTTTAAGGCACAAAAATAGCGTTTTTTAGCCGGCACAACTCAAAAATGGAAAAAAGAAAAACCCCAAAAAACCGGACAGACTATTTAAAAAGGCGTCCGGTAATTTGGGGGTGAAAATGATAAGTAGGGGCAGCCTAGGCTACCATAATGGATTTAGACATTTTTCTATCGGATACCTGTATCCTGTAGATATATTTACCGGTAGACAAATGTTTATTCATTTGATCACGAACGTTTATTTCAGTAGATCCTTCAAGCATGATCTCATTGTAGACCGTACCTATATTCTGACCCAGAATGTTGTACAACTGAATATCTACATGGCCGGTAAAAGGCATTTCAAGATAGATATGCGGGTTGCCGTCTGTTGGGTAAAATGGTCTGTGTTCGATAGCCTCCAACAACTCTGGTGTAGGCTCTTCTGCTACAGGATCTTCCGGCATTGGCGGTGTAGGTGGTTCGTTGTCGATGGTGATCGGCGGGAATTCCACACCGCTACAATTAAATCCTAAGTTTATTGGATTATACGGGTGATTCAATAAGTGCTGCTCCACCAAGGGGATAGGAACACAAAGCCACTCCGCTAGTACTGTAGCGTAAAGATCCCTAAAATCCATAGTGTATTCCAGGTTTCCTCTGCTGTTAGGTGCATCGAGCGACGGGTGATCCCCAACGAAAGCACTTCCACTAAGCCCCGATCCAAAGAATAGGGTAGGAGCCGCTTTACCGTGGTCAGTACCGTTAGAACCATTCTCAAAGATCCTTCTGCCAAATTCAGAAAAAGTCATACTCAATACCTTATCATCTTGTTGAGTGAAATTAAGGTCATCGTAGAAATTCTGAACGGCTATAGAGAGATTAGACATCAAACGTTCGTGAGCCAAAGGCTGATTACCATGTGTGTCAAACCCACCCATGGAGATCATATATACTTTGGTTCCGAGATTACCCTTGATCAATCTCGCCAGCAAAGCCAATTGCCTTGCAAAACCGTTATCCTGATATTGAACCTGGTTCTGACCTCTTTCATACGCTTCGTGAATAAGTCCTGAATACTCATAGGTAATATTCGCAACACCTCTCAGGAATTTTAATTGGTCGTGGTACATACATCCGTCGAACAAGGTCTCGTCAAGACTGTACTGTTGTCCGGTCTGAGCAATTTCTTCCAACTGATCTATGTTCGATGTAGTAAATGCGTAATTAGTCTCTTCTCCCTGGAACACAAGATTTCCGAACTGTCCGATCTGAATAGCAGCCGGCGCAGCAGGTGGATTGATCAGGTAATCCGGGTATATGTTTTCAAAATAACGACCCATCCATCCTGTACGTAACCCTGTTGTTTGCGTGGTAGTAAGGTCGGTATTGGCATAAATATCAGATCCTGTAAAGTGAGACAGGCTTTGGCTTTCATATCCAACACCGTGTACTGCTTTGAATTGCCCGTCTCCCCACATAGGTTCGAGTGCATTCATATAGGTAGGAATACCAAAATCGTCTGTAAGTTTTAGGATCTTACTTTCAGGGATATAGATATTGGGTCTGGCGTTGGCATAGCTATCATACTGTTCAATAGGTATTACGGTGCTAAGACCGTCATTACCACCTGAAAGGCGTATCAGAATCAGGATACAATCTGTATCGGCATTGGCAATAGCCGCAGTGAGCGGAGATGGTGCCGAGGCCGAAAGCATATTACTTCCCAACATCATGGTCCCTGAACCAGCGATACCCAAGGCCTGGAGGAAGGAACGCCTACTCCAGTACTTGTGTTCTTCGTCATGGCCGTTATTATCTATATCTATAGGTAAATGATTGTTACTCATAACTGTAGGTTTTTTATTTTAGTTGAAATTCAGGTTGTCTGGATAAGTACATCAGTAATAAGAATACCTGTAAAGGTACTTCCGGACTTACGGCAAGCATCCACAAGCCTAATCCTCCAGGGATATAATCTGAGCCGTAGTAATTTTCGGGGACATCTTCTATTTTAAAGACATCTACCGCATTTTGAAATTCCTGCGGGGTCAGTAATCCTTTGGGAGTAAGTTTATCTACAATAGCCTGTGTTACGGTTTCGGGGTTACTCGTATTGCTATCGGCCGGACCTACAGCATCCATGGCAAAAGTCCTGAATTGTTCGGCGTTACTTTGGTAGAAGCCTTCTATAAATACTTCACTCGATAACCACCGTCCAATAATAAAGTTCGTATTGATCCAGGTTCTGTCTCGCTGCCAACCGGCCACATCTACAGGATCAAAAATTTCCTGGCTAAGCATGGTACAGGTATCGACCACATTGAGAACCGTATTGTCTGTATAAGCAAAATCAGTTTCTTTAATAAAACTGAGATATAGATCAATTGGGCTTTTAATGATCACCCCGATAGCATCTTCATCGAAGAAATGCTGACTCTTAAATAGTTGTGAGAGGACAGGGGCCATTTCAAAATTATTCGAAACAAAAGTAGCGGCCATTCCATCAATGATCACTTGTGCGTTTCCTGTCGCATCAAAAGAGTCCGGGTGCACAAAGAATTCGTACAATTTCCTACATACAAACTGAGCGATCTCGTTGGGACGTTCATTAAACAGAATATCAATTACGTCGTCATAGTCCCAATTTCCCGTTTGTCCGAGAATAGTTTTTGGACCTGCGTCAAAACGAGTAAGATCGAATAATACAGGTTCGCATCCAATATCACCTCTATTCACATACCCGGTCAGGGCTTTGGCCGTTTCTATGATATCGTCTTCCGAATACCCGTTGCCCTCACCAAGTGAGAATAGCTCGTAAAGCTCCCGGGCATAGTTTTCATTTGGATTATTACCGTTGTTATAGGCACCGTCCAAATAATACAACATCGCATTGGTAAGACCAATCTCACTTACGAATGTTTTAAAATTACCAATGGCATTTCGCTGCAGGCAGTTTGCGTAGTAATACAGGTAGGAAGTACAGTCATACACGTCGAGCTCTGTCACAAAATGATTGCTCCAGAAAAAACTCAGTCGGTCCCGAAGATTATTATTCAGTAACCCATTGGCGTATGAGATCCTCCATTCCTCTGCTTGAGCACGACGCAATGCCCTTGCGGCATCATCGTCTGCAGGGTAATTACTGTTGTTCCAGTCGGCCCATATAGGTGCCGCTGTGGGGGCCATAGTAACCGCTTCATTGATAAGGTTATCTATCAAGGTTCCGGGATTCTGGCCAATAGTTTGGTCAATGGTCTGGACTGAGGCACTGAAACCCAGTCTTCTGTACAAATGCGCCGCCCTCAATTTATCTAATGGGGTGGTGTAGGGCGCTAATGTAGAGGTGTTACAATTAACGAAGTATTCCATAGTCTTTTTTAGGCTTTAAGAACGTTCATGTGTTTAGGGGCAAATTCTTAACGCTTAATCGGTATGGATATTATCGTTCTCGAGTTATTTTCGTTATACTGAAAGCAATTTACATAGTTGGAGGCAATAATTGAGGGCCAAGAGTATAATTTTCGATGAAAAACCTCTTTTTTTAAGAAATAGGCCCTAAATGACTAAAAATCAGGAACTGGGCAGGAAAGGTGAAGACCTGGCTGCTGCATATTTGACCAAATTGGGGTATTCCATAATACGCCGGAACTATCGATATTTAAAGGCGGAAGTCGATATTATTGCGCAGAAGGGCGAGGTGCTGGCAATGGTTGAAGTGAAATCGCGAAATGGTGCATTTTATCAAAATCTTTCAGATACTATTTCAAAGAAAAAAAGAAAGCTGATTGTCATGGCTGCAGATCACTTTGTACAGGAGAACGCCCTGGATATAGAGGTCCGATTCGACATAATTACAGTCGTAAGGACTTCAGGCAGATATACAATTGAACACATTAGCAGCGCATTCTACCATTTTTAAGATATTCAGGACTATTTTTCAAAAAAACAGTTTTATTTATAACAAAAAGTTATATTTGATGCAAATCAGTTCACATGAAAACCATTTCTTCGGTTGTAGAGCACTATATAAAGAAAAAGCCCTTTCTTCAAAGTGCCTTGTCGCAGGGGATCATAAACCTCACTTCGCTCTCTCGAATTATTAAGCCCGAAGTAGAGGAAACCTTAGGTAAGGAGATCAGAAATGGTGCAATAGTAATGGCACTCAAAAGGCTTTCTGATGATCTCGAATTCAGAGCTACACACAAAATTATAAAAGTGCTTAAAAATATCGGCGAGATTACGGTGCGGTCTTCCCTGACCGATTTTACCTTTCTGGTATCCGATAGAATCCTTGAGGATCAGACCAAGCTCATCAAAGAAGTAAACAAAAATAAAGATGTTTTTTACACCTCATCCAGGGGGGTAAACGAATTGAATATTGTGGTGAGCAGCAGCCTGGATAAAACTGTGGAGACACTTTTCAAGAATGAGACATGCACCCAAAAGGCCGAGAACCTTTCTTCAATTACTGTTAAGTTACCTGCCGAAAATGTTTCTGTTCCCGGAATATATTACTTCATATTTCAGCGATTAGCCTGGGAAGGAATTGTTTTGTACGAAGTGATTTCAACCACCAATGAGTTTACGATCCTGGTGAACGATGATCATGTAGACAGTGCGTTCAAGACAATTAAGGATCTCAAATCTTTATAGGAACCCATTTTTACTATTAACCAAAGAGCTGCTATTCGGCGGCGTTCACCGTATTTTGAACAAATGGTAAAACGGCAGTAAAAGCAGCATCTATGGAATTAATGTCGTTAAAGAGAAGCAGGAGCCTTAGGCCTTTCCTGGTTTCTTTTTCTTTGATTCTGCAAAGAGAAGGATGTTCCTGAACATACTTC
>JBPCUI010000066.1:0-6732 GCA_051011235.1 Flavobacteriaceae bacterium | reverse complement strand
CCGGCCTATGGGGGCCATGTAGGTTTTTACAGGCCTGGGAACATTAGCTATTCGGAGAAAATTGCCGTCGAATTCCTGGAAGAAGATTTATAAAGCTTTGTTATATTAGTGCTCCTAAAAATAAAAGTATGAAAAATTGGATCACCCTCCTGTCAGCAGCTGCATTTATTCTGAGTTGCGGAGAGAAAAAAGAAGAAAAAAAGGATGGCGGATTTGAAATAAACCGGGCTAAACAGGAAGCTCCGAAGGATACTCGATCTGAAGGGGTGCCTGTAGATCTCAGCAACAAAGGCGTCGGCCCTATTACTTCCTTGGATTTCGGCGACGAAATAGACAGCGATTTGGCTGCCAAAGGCGAAGTTAAGTTTAATACAATTTGCATTGCATGTCACATGGTTGACCAGCGGATGATAGGTCCGGCTATGAAAGGCATCTACGAACGCCGCAGTCCGGAATGGGTGATGAATATGATCCTGAACCCAGATGGTATGCTCAGGGAGGATCCTATTGCCAAGGCTCTGCTCAAGGAATACAACAACGCAATTATGCTTAACCAGAATTTAACGGAAGATGAGGCCAGGGCGGTTGCAGAGTATTTAAGGACTTTATAGAGCTGGGATATAGAATATGTTCTAATGTGTTGTGATCTAAAAAACAAACGAGTCTCAACAAGTATTCTTTTGTAATTGGCTTGTTTTAGATGTCGATTTGTATGTAGTCGCAATAATACTTAAGCAACATATAATGAATTAATTATTCTTTATCTTTATTAAGTTACCCATTAACCACTTTTCGGTCAGGGTTACCACACTGAAAACAAACAATAAAACAATACAATCATGAAAAAAATTTTAATCACCGGCTGCAGCTCGGGCTTTGGTTATGATGCAGCGAAGTATTTAGCAGAACAAGGACATTACATATATGCGACAATGCGAAACATCGGTGGCAAGAATGCCGGAGCCGCTGCGGAATTGAAAGATTTTGCAAGAGAGAACGGATATAAGATCGAAGTAATGGATATTGATGTTACCTCAGATAACAGCGTTAATGCTGCTGTAGCTCAAATACCGCAGGTCGATGTTCTGATCAACAACGCAGGGCTTGGCTTTGGAGGAGCTGTTGAAGCTTTTTCTTCCCAACAGTGCCTTGACCAGCTGGATCTGAATATTGTAGGAACGCTTCGAATGGCTAAAGCAGTACTGCCTGGTATGCGCGGGCGCAAGTCGGGCCTTATCATCCAGGTGAGTTCAATAGCCGGAAGATTCGCCTTTCCCGGATTTGGGGTCTATCACGCCAGTAAATGGGGATTGGAAGGTATGAGTGAGTCACTCCGTTATGAGCTGGCCCCTCACGGTATAGACGTGGTCTTGGTTGAACCCGGTCCTTTCTCAACTAATTTCTTCGGAAATATGATTCCAGCCACCGATGCAGAGGTTGCAGAAGCCTATCAACACGTAACAGATTTTAACGAAGGTTTTGGGGCCCAGGTCATGGAGCTTTTTGAAAACCCGGATGCCCCCACCGATCCAATGGTGGTGGTAAAAACTTTTGAGGCCTTAATAAACCTGCCACCAGGACAGCGACCTCTGCGTACAATTGCAGGTCTCGATTTTGGAGCCCAGGCAATTAATGATGCGCTGGAACCACTTCGAATAGGAGCTTTGGAAGCTATGGAAGTAGCTCATCTGGATGGTCCTGCGAAGGAGATCAATATCAAATAAAGTTGATCTGCCTTGTTGCTGATTTCCAATTCAGTTTTTCAAAGTAATAAATCAGTGTTAACAGTTAGGCAACCTTATTATGATTAGGTATCGTCTGCTATCATAGAAGAATCAGCCTATGTTGCAAATAAGATTGCATAGCTTGCTGTGTTTGATATTCTTTTTGGTTTGTATTGATGGATCGTCGCAGCAATACCATGCCGGCTACACCTCCATAATTATAATTGATTCTAGCAGGATCTACAAGCCCAATTCAATCTATACAGATGAGCTTCATTACAGAGCTTTAGAATTAGACATGTGGTATCCTGCGGAACATAGTCAGGATCAACCCTCCAGTTTTGGTGATTTATTTAAGCTGTTTGAAGAGAGAGCCGTCCGTTATGACGATACGGAGGATTTCAGAGGTGTTGTGGACGAACTCGCATTATTTTATGTGTCCGAATTAGGTCTTGGTAATGATGCGGAACAGCTGCTCTCTATAAAAACGAATAGTTATAAGGATGCAATCCCAATTAGCGATCGATTTCCACTGATAATCTACATGGCGGGTTTTAACGGGATGGGGTTTGAAAATTACAAGCTACTCGAAAACCTGGCACAAAATGGTTTTATCGTCGTTTCCATATGGTCTGTGGGTCGCTACCCGGGAAATATGACCAACGAAAGGGAAGATATGATGGAGCAGGTATACGATGCGGAATTTGCATTGAACTACCTAAGCAGGGATAACAGATTTGATATTGATTCCAAAAATACAGGAGTCCTGGGATGTAGCTGGGGAGGGATGTCGGCAGCAGTATTGGTCAACCGAAATCTAAGAATTAAGTCTATGGTATCGCTGGATGGCACTGAAACCCACTATTTCGGAGAATCGGATACGAATGCATATTTCAATGGTTCCGGCGGAAGTGATAATGATCGATATATCAGGGATATTTACAATTCGGAATTGGTCAATGTCGAAAAACAGCGTATTAAATATCTTTACTTTGAGAGCGGTGACAAACTCACTGAATTTACTCCTACAGAAGAATACCACTATTATAAAAAGTTGAAGTCCGAGAAGTATTACCTGCGATTTACAAGGAGTAAGCATGAAGATTTTACCTGTATTCCCTCCATTCTGAAGGCCTCTGAAAATTCGGTGGAGACCTATGCTAGTTTAAGTGCTCTCTCACTGAATTTTTTCCAGTACAGCCTCGGCAACAAAGGGGGATTTTTATCAAACTGGCAAACAGTCAACGCGTTGGATCACACTACCGATCATCCTTTGGAGTGGGTCAAAAAAGATAAATTAGTCTTCATGTCGGTTAAGGGAGAGGTCCTGGATACAAAAAGTAAAAAGCCATTACAATATGTAAATGTGGGAATCATCAATAAGGAAATTGGGACCGTATCGGACGGACAGGGTAAGTTCAGTCTGGATATACCAAATGAATTAATTAATGACACCCTCAGGTTATCCATGATCGGATATAAACCCTTCGAAATAGTGGTAAGGAAAATAGAGAATAGCGGTCGCAGTATTACCGCATCCCTGGAAGAAGAAGTAAGTGAATTAGACGAAGTGGTACTTACTACCCGAGCGTTCAAAAGGAAAAATCTGGGCAATAAAACAAAATCTAAATTCCTTGGTACCGGTTTCGGTTTTGATCAATTGGGGGCCGAAATGGGAGTAAAAATCAATGTAAAACAACAGACATTTGTAGATGCCTTTAATTTTCATATTTCGTACAACAGGTTAAGCGCTCAATCAATATTCAGACTTAATTTCTACAATGTTAAAAAAGGAAAACCCTTTGAAAATATATTACGACAACAGATACTTGTCCCTATCGAACCTCAACAAACCGGTGCGATCACTATTGATCTGAGGCCTTATAATATTGTGTTGGAGGAGGAAGTTATTGTAGGCCTGGAATGGGTAGATAACAAAGGCGAAAACAAAAAAGGAGAGGCTATTTTTTTCTCCATGGGTTTTCTAAATACCGGTACTCTATATAAAAAATCCAGTCAGGCGCGTTTTGTAAAACACAGCAGTTTGGGGGTTGGATTTAATTTGGACGTTCGTATATAATCATTGGCAATGAACACGAAAATAAGAGAAATAGCAGTTCAATTTCACCACATCCACCGTGGTCGCAACTGGTTTGGTCAGAGCTACCGAACAAAACTGCAGGATATGGATCCGGAGCAATACTTTATCCGACCTGCTGCGGATGTACACTCTGTAGCCGAGCTGATCACCCATGCTACAGCCTGGAGGAAGGATGCGGTAGTGAAAATTAGAACCGGCGCAGGACAGCTTACGGAGGCGAGTGATGAAGACTGGCCAGATTTGGAACTACTCCAAGAAAAGGGGTGGGCAACCATAATTGCTGAATATGAGGAAAGTGTTGATGGATTGATTGGTCTTCTGGAGGAAAAGGACGATGCATTTCTGGAAACGACTTACCACGACCCTGAATTTGGCGGTAATTTCCCATATAGTTTTACTATCTATGGGATTCTTCAGCACGATATTTATCACCTGGGGCAGTTAGGCCTGGTGGCAAGTATGCTGAAAAAGAAATAATGATCACTTTGATCTCAATTTTGAGTAAAGGTAAAATTACCTATGGTCAGGTGTTGAATTGGAATACCGGACTCGTCGTGGAAAAGTGTCCTATCTTTAACTTTATCCCCCTATGAGAGATCGTGCTGCCACTTCAAATCAACTCTACCTGATCGCGCTGATCCCGGATGAAGAACTGTGCAATCGTGTTAGGTTTCTGAAAGAGGAAATGAAGTCGCGATTCAGTAGTTCACACGCCCTTAAATCTCCGGCGCATATCACCTTGCAAATGCCTTTTCGTAAATCAGAAAACCTGGAGGCAGATATGGTCCAAAGCCTGGAGAAGTTCGCTGTTAAAGAAAATGCATTTCAGTTAAATCTGGAAGGTTTTGATTGCTTTCCGCCCCGGGTCCTGTTTATTAAAATATTGGAACACGAGCCTGTAAAGACCTTGCAACGACAACTTCAATACGTGCTATCCAATGACCTCGACTTTTCAGAGAAAGAACTTACAAAGAAGATCCTCCCCCATATGACCATCGCAACGCGCGATCTCAGTGAAGAGGCATTTCAAACGGCATGGCCAGAATTTCAAAAACGGCAATTTAAGGCCACTTTTCAGGTACAAAGCCTTTTTTTACTTAAGCATAACGGCAAATATTGGGATATTTTAAATGAGTTTTCGTTTAGTCAATAATTTTACCGCCACTTAAACTATTCCTTTGTAAATTAGAGATAGGTTCAAGATGGAAGATGGAAGATGGAAGAAATTGAACAGCGGATGGAATATTGGGAATCAGGATTTCGAAAATTTAAGGAATGAATTTCCAATCTCCAATTTCCAATCTCCAATTAGTAATTGGTAATTGGAAATTGGAGATTGGTAATTGGTAATTGGTAATCAATAATTATTTGGGATGAAAAAAATAGGGATACTGGGCTCGGGTATTGTGGGTCAGACACTAGGCAGCGGATTTATTAAGCATGGATATGAGGTCATGATCGGTACTCGCAATGTATCCAAACTTATTGAATGGACTACCGCCGAAGGCCAGTATGCGCACACCGGAAGTTTTAAAGAAGCCACTGCCTTTGGCAATAGTATAGTATTGGCCGTCAAAGGAATTGCGGCAGAGGCGGTCCTGGGACTTGCAGGAGCACAAAATCTGGCTGGGAAGACGGTTATGGATGCTACCAATCCTATAGACGATGCTCCCCCTGAAGATGGGGTCCTCCATTTCTTTACAAAACAGAATGAATCGCTGATGGAGATCCTCCAGACCGCATACCCCGATACCCATTTTGTCAAGGCCTTCAATAGTGTCAGCCATCTGCGCATGGTGAATCCGGATTTTGAGAGCAGACCAACAATGTTTATTTGCGGGAATAATGAAAAAGCCAAGAAGGAGGTCGCCGGCATTTTAGATCAGTTCGGTTGGGACACCGAGGATTTTGGGCTGGCAACTTCCGCCAGAGGTATCGAAGCGCTTTGTATGTTGTACTGTACGATAGGTTTCCGGGATAATCGATGGACACAGGCGTTTAAACTCCTGACATAATCTCTTTACAGTCTATTCTAAATACGGTTTTATTTGTATTTTGTTCTGTATAGATTGTATTGCGACTGCATTCTATCATACCGAATAGCCAAACCATCCTAATATGACAAATAATAGTTGTCGTTCTTTTGCCATGGCCTTTTATTTTATTTGTTCCATTGCATACGCCCAGGAGGGTAACTACAGGTATGAAAGTTATGGCAATCAATCTGTTCTACTCAACGGCAATGTGACCGGGAGTGCCGAGGATTTGGGCCTCACTTTTTACAACCCCGCTCGCCTGGCATTTATTGAGGAACCCTCTATTGTTCTTGCCGGTAAGGCCTTCCAGCTAACCAACTACGATCTTGAAGATGTCTTAGGATCCGAAATCAACCTTAGTGAATCAAATTTTAATGGAGTTCCGAGCATTTTTTCCGGAACCTTTAAATTAAAATCCTTTGAGAACCATCTATTTGCTTACTCTTTTATTTCCCGTTATCGCACAGATATAGACCTGAAATACAACTCTGGTGTTCAGGCAGGATTACCGATAGGAAATTTGAATGAAATTGGTCAGAGTTTTACGGATATTCTTTTTAAAAATCGCTTAAAAGAGGAATGGTATGGGATTAGTTGGGCCTATAAGATCCGTGAAAACTTTTCAATTGGTGCAACCCTGTTTGGTAGCATCTACGAGTTAAACGGAAGAGGTGACATATTCATTGGTGCTGAAGCTGAAAGTGGCGAAGTTATTAACTATACAAACCGGATTGATTTTAATCAGAAAACATATGGTTTGTTCCTCAAGATAGGAGTAGCCTGGCAACTGAAAAAAGTATCTTTAGGTGTCAATTTCACAGCTCCTTTTATGTCTTTCAAGGAAAGGGCATCTCTGGAAACCGTTGAACTC
>JBPCUI010000065.1:0-3949 GCA_051011235.1 Flavobacteriaceae bacterium | reverse complement strand
AATCTGACTATTGCCATTGAAGATGGAAACCCAACAATTGCAGACCTTAGTGCTCTGGCTACAGATGCCGAACTTGCTGCTTTACCAATTGATGATGCCGATGCAGATCCGGCTAATGAAATTCAGACAATTACTTCCACTGATGGTTCTGTTACCCTGGTGCAAACTGGGGATGATTACGATTTATCCGTAGCTGGGGGAAGTACTGATGATCAAGACCTTACCTCAGCAGTCCTTGCCGGTTCTAATCTGACTATTGCCATTGAAGATGGAAACCCAACAATTGCAGACCTTAGTGCTCTGGCTACAGATGCCGAACTTGCTGCTTTGCCAATTGATGATGCCGATGCAGATCCGGCTAATGAAATTCAGACAATTACTTCAACTGATGGTTCTGTTACCCTGGTACAAACTGGTGATGACTACGATTTATCAGTGTCAACTGGAGGAAATAACCTGTCGAATACTAATCTTACACAATTGGCTGAAGACAGAACCTACAATTTAGTAAATCAGGATTTATCCTTTTTAAATGGAGATATCGGAATTGGCACCCCGGCACCTAGTGCTACATTACATGTTGCAGGAGACCTGCGCTTAAACGATGAGTTTTTAGATTCGAATGGACAAGCAGGTACCAATGGTCAGATATTAAGTTCTACAGGAACTGCAACAGACTGGATTGATCCAGCATCTGGTGGGAATCTATTTGATGCCGATTTGACATTATCTTCAGATCGAACACATAACTTATCTGGAAATGATTTTGTCTTAGGTGGTGCTGGAAATGTAGCTATTGGCACACTCCCTGGAGCTCCACAAGATAAATTGGATGTTGACGGTCAAATAAGAGCTCGAAACGGTTTTGCCTCAGCAGAAGGCACTGCGGGTAATCCGGGGTACGGCTTTTACACCGGTGGAGATACTGATACTGGCATGTTTAGAGCTACAAATGATGAACTAGGATTATCCACGGGCGGTAATGAAGCTTTAAGAATTGATGCTTCTCAAAATGTAGGGATTGGATTAACAAACCCTTCGGAAAGACTGGATGTTAACGGCAACATCAGGGCTTCCAATAATTTTATTTCGGGAGCAATTACCTTAACAGTACCTGATTATGTATTTGAAAAATATTTTAGAGGCACTTCGATTTTGAACACAGATTATGAATTTATAACCCTAGCGGAGATCGAGTCTTTTATAAAGACTAATAATCATTTACCGGGAATAAAATCGGCCAAAGAAGTGCAGGAAGATGGGTACTGGAATCTAAGTGAATCGAACCTTCAAAACCTTGAAAAAATTGAAGAGTTGTTTATACACACCATAAACCAGGAGAAGAAAATCAATCAACTTGAATCAAAAAATCAGGCCATTCAGGAGGAGCTTAATACCCTTAAAGCAGAATTGGAGGCCATTAAAAGTTTACTTAAAGAGAACTAATTGAAAAAGATAGTTTCCATAATATTTTTGGCAGGAATGTTGTTTGGGCAGGCCCAAACTGCCCTATACAACAGCGGGAACATTCGTATTCATGAAGAAGGGCAACTGGGCTTCCATACGAACCTTATTAACAATGCTTCCTTTGACGAAAACCTTGGACTTGCTGGCTTTTACGGCAGTTCATTGATCTCTGTTACCGGTGCCTTCGCACCCATCTTTTTTGATACCGAAATTGCAAATGATACGGGAGTACAGCTCAATACGACTATAAATGTGGGCAACAATACCAACTTTGTGGTGGGCAACTTTATAACCCCCCGTAATTCGGTAGACATTTACTACAACTTTCTGCGAGATGCTTTTTATGTCGGTTCCGGAGATGGTTCTAAAATTGATGGTTATGCTACGATAACAGATCAACAAAGTTTTACGTTTCCTGTTGGAGATTCACAACAGTTAAGGCCTTTGATCCTTAATTCAGAGAGCCTAAATTCATTTGCCAGATGTGCTTACTTTTTTGAGGACCCTAATAATCCTTCAACTTTTCCTGGCTTTGATACAGCACTTAAACCTAGAACAATTAATGCCATAAGCAACCGGGAAT
Organism: Flavobacteriaceae bacterium; assembly: GCA_051011235.1. GTDB lineage: Bacteria > Bacteroidota > Bacteroidia > Flavobacteriales > Flavobacteriaceae > JAHEJJ01. The sequence goes on along the minus strand of JBPCUI010000065.1, from coordinate 1,899 downwards.
TTTGGCGTTTAGAAGGGAGTGTTCCGTCCTCGATTACAATTAGCTGGAATAGCAGAAGCGATATTGCCGCACTTGCAGCCGATATTAATGAAGTTACCATTATGGGCTGGAATAAACAGGCCGGCAGATGGCTTTCTCTTGGGAATGCTGCCATTGGAGGTGATCTCACGAACGGCTTTGTAAGTTCTGAAACATTTGTCCCCGATGATTTTGAGGTTATTACCTTTGGAAGTCTGGCTGAACCAGAGGATATTTTAACTCTGGATAACTATTTTGTTTCCCCTAACGGAGACGGCATAAATGATGTTTTAGTTATTGAAGAAATGGAATTGAGCCCTAATAATAGTCTTAGGATTTTTAATCGGGATGGACTTAAGGTATTTGAAATGATCAATTATACTAATGAATTTGGTGGTATTTCCAATATTGACAATCTGGTAATTAACCGGGAACAAGGCCTACCTGAAGGTGTTTATTTCTATGTAATCTCTCTTGATGACCTGGGTCTTAATTATCAGGGATTTCTGTATTTGGATCGTAATTAAATTTCGTATACCCTTTTTATGTCCAATTTTTCAAATTAGTCTTATTTTACCGATAAAGTGTTTAAATTCATCGGCATAATTACATAATTACAATCAATAGTTATGTATTCACTTAACTTTTTGTAACCACATATTTACTGTATTTTACACTCTTTTCCTACATTTTTACAACCTTAATTTCGCCTTTCTGGTTACTTAAATTAGCTTACCCTAATATTTATGGCCATAACTATGAAATTAAATGTTCTATCCTTTATTTTACTTTTACTACTGGTTAATGTAAGCTTTGCACAATTAAAAGTAGGTGACAATCCTGATGAGATTGATGGAGCTTCACTTTTGGAATTGGAAAGCAGAAATAGAGCATTGGTGCTCTCCCGCGTCAATACTTCACTAATGCAAAAAATCAAACCTTTAGCAGGGGCATTGATTTATAATACTGATACCTCCTGTGTATATCAATATGACGGTAAAAACTGGCGTAGTCTATGTGGCAATTCCAACAATTCAAATATTACCTTCACGGATAATGGAAATGGTACTTTTACTATACAAGATGCTGACGGATCTTTATATACATATGGTGAGAACAGGGATGAAATAGCTGCTACTAACCAGGAGGAAATGACAGGATTCTCGGGTACAAATGGAAACATTGGAACTCAAGGGGCCCAAGGACCAAAAGGTGATAAAGGCGATGCAGGACCTAAAGGACCAATTGGGGAAACCGGACTTCAAGGAATACAAGGCGAAAAAGGTGAAAAGGGGATTCAGGGCGATATTGGACCACAAGGCCCGATAGGATTAACAGGACCATCTGGTATAGATGGAGCAATAGGACCACAGGGAAATCAAGGTGAAAAAGGAGATAAAGGTGATACTGGTCTCCAAGGGCCAATAGGACTAACAGGGCCACCTGGTGAAAATGCTGCTAAGGGGATAAGAGGAGAACAAGGACCTAAAGGTATACAAGGCGAAACCGGGATACAAGGACCTAAAGGAGAAAAAGGAGATGCCGGACCAAAAGGACTCACAGGACCAGCAGGTTCGGATGGAATTGACGGTGAGCAAGGTATTCAGGGCAAAACGGGACCTAAAGGGGATACAGGCCAGACAGGACAACAAGGATCTAAAGGAGATACAGGGGAGACTGGTGAAAGGGGACCCCAAGGAATACAAGGTGAAAAAGGAGAAACAGGAGATATTGGAGCTCAAGGACCCATAGGATTAACCGGACCTGCTGGTGCAAGTGCAGCAAAGGGAGCAAACGGAGAAAAAGGTCCTCAAGGGGCTCGAGGTGAACAAGGACCAACAGGGCCTTCAGGTGCAGATGGTATTGACGGTGCTCAAGGAC
>JBPCUI010000064.1:0-6418 GCA_051011235.1 Flavobacteriaceae bacterium | reverse complement strand
ATATAAAGTAAAGCCTATGTTTTTAAGAGATTCTCTGTCATCACTTCTTATTTCATTAGTTTTCTGTACTTCCCTTTTTGCGCAACTTCCGAAAGTGAATAAGGATCGACTTGAAAAAAATATTTTAAGCCTGGCGACCCATGGCCAACAAGAGAATGGCGAAACTAACCGTGTAGCATTTAGTGATGCAGACATTAGTGGCAGGACTTTCGTAATGAACCTGATGAAAGAGGCCGGTTTGGAGGTATCCGTTGACTTTGCCGGCAATATTCTGGGAAAAAGAAAGGGAACAAATGCCAATCTGAAACCGTTGGCCTTTGGTTCGCACATAGACATGGTACCCAATGGCGGTAATTACGATGGATGTGTAGGTTCCATGGCCGCTATAGAAGTGGTCCGCACATTAGAGGAAAACAACATAACAACACAGCACCCACTGGAACTAATTATCTTTTCTAATGAAGAAGGCGGTGTAATGGGAAGCCGGGCCATTGCCGGTGAACTGAGTGCGGATGCATTGAAGGTAAAAAACAGCACGGGCTATACAATGGGCGAAGGGATGATGCGCATTGGAGGAGATACCACAAAACTATCGGATGTTAAACGACCAATTGGAAGCCTGGCTGCCTTTTTAGAATTGCATATTGAACAGGGTGCGATTTTGGATGAAGAGAATTTGGATATTGGCATTGTAGATGGCATTGTTGGTCTTAACTGGTGGGATGTAGAAATTACCGGATTTGCAAATCATGCGGGTACTACTCCAATGAATCGGAGGCAGGACGCCCTACTTGCTGCCGGAATTTTTATTCAGGCAGTAAACGAAGTAATAAATAGCTATCAGGGCAGACAGGTTGGTACCGTTGGAAGAATCACAGCAGAACCGGGGGCACCTAATGTCATCCCCGGAAAAGTTATTCTAAGCCTGGAAATACGTGATCTTTCGGCCGAAAAGATTGTGATGCTGTACGACAAAATAGTCGAGAAGGCCCTAAAAATTGAAGAAGAAACAGGGACAAAATTTAATTTTATTGCCTTGGACACCACCGGTAAACCTGCCTTGATGGACCCAGAGATTAAAGCTGAGATCGCAAAGGCTGCCCAGGCATTGGAGCTAAGCTATACAAATATGCCAAGTGGTGCGGGCCATGATGCCCAGGATATGGCACTTATTGCCCCGGCCGGGATGATTTTTGTTCCAAGCGTTGATGGTATTAGTCATTCTCCCAAGGAATTCACTTCGGCCGCTGATATGGCCAATGGAGCCAATGTTTTGCTTCATAGCCTGCTCTCTCTGGACAAGAAGCTCCATTAATTTGGGCAACTGTAACAACTCAGATCAAAATTTCAACAACTGGGTGGCAAAAGTTGGCCTTCCGTTTTACATTTAAGGATATTACCATGAGGAAAATTTCAATAATATGAATATTCTGATCATTGGGGCCACAGGAAAAACAGGGAGGCAATTAGTAAAACAAAGTCTGGAAAAGGGCTATACCGTAACGGCACTGGTACGAAAGCCCGATAAACTTAAGGAACAGCATCCGAACCTTATAATTGTTCAGGGTGATGTGCTGGATCCAGCGAGCATAGACCATGTTATGCCCAATCAAGATGCCGTATTGTGCGCTTTAGGACATAAAAGGTTCTTTCTAAAAACTGATATTCTTTCAAAAGGCACAGCAAACATAATCCATTCCATGAACACAAATGGAGTCCGCAGGCTCATCTGTATTACCGCCCTCGGGATTAACGACAGCAGGTATCGGCTGGGACTCTATTATACATTGTTTACGATCCCTTTTATTTTATATTTCTATTTCAGAGATAAAAGTCGACAAGAAAGATTTATTGAGGAAAGTGAACTCGATTGGACCATTATCAGACCTGCGCAGTTCATACCGGGAAAGAAAAGAAGCATATACAAACACGGCCATAAGGTTGGGCATTATATACTTACCAAGCTCATCACCCGGGCCGATGTAGCACACTTTATGCTCAGGGAATTAGCCAACCCGGTTTATTTAAATCAAAAACCGGGAATATCCTATTAAAATTCTGTTATCTGGTCTTTTAAATGATAATGATTTGTTCACACAATCCTCTTAGTTTTACAAAATAAATTGAATACCTTGAGTAGGTATTATGAAAGTTCAGAAGCGATTAAATATTTCTATGATCGGAGAGAGTCTCGATAAGATTCTGGCCAAGATGAAGGCTATGGAGATTTCCTATGCAGCGGAATTAAATGAGGTACATCCGATATATAAGCGAAGTGCAACAAACCTTATTCATTACCTGGCACTCAGAACATTTAACATCGATAAACTTGATGAGGATTTAATGCGACTTGGATTACCCAAGGTTTCAGATTTTGAGGGGCATATAAAACGAAGTATCCTCGACTTAAGACAGCTGATCAATAGCCTGATGGGCGAATTTCCCAAAGAACCAACACCTCGTTCTATATCCCTTGTTCAAAGCGAGAAATTTATACGAAAGAATACCAAGTTATTATTTGGTTATAAATCCAAAAAACGAAGGACGAGGATTATGGTAACCCTGCCCAATACGGCTGCGGATGATCTGGATTTCGTTAGAAAATTACTGGCCAACGGTATGAATTGCGCACGTATAAATTGTGCACATGACGATCCTGAAACCTGGCTGAAAATGATTAAAAACCTTAGAGAAGCCAGTAGACTGGAGCGTAAAAAATGTAAAATCACCATGGACCTTGGTGGACCTAAATTGCGCACAGGACCTATGATTGCCGGGCCCAAGGTAATCCATATCAGACCGGAAAGGGACGATCTGGGCCGGGTGGTGAATCCGGCCAAATTATGGATCGCCCCACCAGATATTCCCCCTCCGCCAGATTCGGATTTTCAGGCCTTTATTCCCGTAGACCACTTTCTCTTCAGCAAGATCAAAAATGGTAATGTGATCCGGTTTGTGGATTCGAGGGGTAAGAATTGTAAAATTAGCATTGGCCATACGTCGGGCAAAGGTAGGTGGGGCATATGTTCTGATAGCGCATACCTGGAAACAGGTACTGAAATGATGTTGACAAAAGAAAAACTATCGGGGAAAATCGTTCATAGGGTAGGCGAATTACAACCAAAAGAACAATTCATTTCGCTCTATACAGGAGATGAACTAAGGCTACACAAGGATCCTACCCCAGGTGAATCTGCCAGGTACGACGACAACGGCCAATTAATTGAAATGGCCCATGTGTCTTGTACCTTACCTCAAATTTTCAAAGACGTGCGGGAAGGGGAACCCATTTACTTTGACGATGGAAAAATAGAAGGTTTTATTCAAAAAGCAGGCAGTGAGGAACTGCTGGTAAAAATTACGCAGGCCAAAGATCGTGGCAGCAAGCTAAAGGCCGATAAGGGAATTAACTTACCGCAGAGTCAGCTTTATGTGAGTGGATTAACATCAAAAGACAAAAAAGATCTAAGGTTCATTGCCGAGCATGCCGATACTGTTAACTTCTCCTTTGTTAATTCTAAAGAAGATGTCTTGGATCTTTACAGTGAGTTAAACGAATTAGATACAGAGATAGGTGTTATCTTAAAAATCGAGACACAAAAAGGTTTTACCAATCTACCATCCATATTGCTTACAGCCATGCGCTCCCATCCTATTGGCGTAATGATCGCCAGAGGCGACCTTGCCATTGAAACAGGCTGGAAGAATTTTGCCTCTATCCAGCAGGAAATCGTACGGATTAGTTCGGCGGCACATATTCCAAATGTATGGGCTACCCAGGTATTGGAAAACTTAGCTAAAAAGGGAACTCCATCCAGGGCAGAAATTACAGATGCCGCACTGGCACAGCAGGCAGAATGTGTAATGTTAAACAAGGGGTACTACATTCACAAAGCAGTTAAAATGCTGGATAAGATCCTGCGCCGAATGCAGCGTTTCCAAAAAAAGAGGCAGACCGTCCTGCCAAGGTTAGAAAAGGCAGACCAGCTTTTGGTTTCACACGTACCCTTTGATATCTAAAACAGGATATAGAGTGAATAACTCTTCGACTCATTCATACTATTTCAAAATAATAGGCGTTTTTATGTAAGATTTAACCTACCACTATGCTATATAAGTATATGGTATACCCAAATCAGTACACATGATAGCACCTACAGATCACCCTAATGAAGGGGCTCGTTTAGAAAGTCTGAAATCTTACTCAATCCTCGATACATTACCTGAGGAAGATTACGATAATCTAACCGCCATTGCAGCAGAAATCTGTGGCACCCCCATTTCATTGGTAAGCCTGTTGGACGACAAAAGACAATGGTTTAAATCTCATCACGGACTCACTGCCGAAGAAACCCCAAAAGAATATGCATTTTGCGCTCATGCTATCAATGAAGGGGATGATATTTTTATTGTACAGGACGCCAGAACTGATCCGAGATTTAAAGAAAATCCACTGGTATTAAGAGAGCCGCTTGTCATTTTCTATGCCGGGGTTCCCTTGAAAGGTATAGATGGACTACCACTTGGAACATTGTGTGTTATAGATCATAAACCGAAATTATTAAGTAAGGGCCAGGTAGCTTCTCTTACTGCGCTCGCCAATCAGGTTATGAGGTTGCTGGAACTACGAAAGAACAATAATCGATTAAAGCAAACCAAGGAAGAACTAGAGGAAAAAAACCGCGATTTGGAGCAGTTTGCCTACATAGCAGCACATGATTTAAAATCTCCATTAGCGAACATTTCCGGGATGGCCGGTCTACTTCAGGATTGCTATTCAGAAAATCTGGACACCGATGGTACGACAATGTTGGATAACATTATTTGTTCTTCTGAAAAGCTCAAAGGATTTATTGACGGCTTGCTGGATTACAGTAAAAGTGATCAGGTCTTAAGAGAGAAAAAGTCCTGGATAAAACTGATAGACCTTCAGAAAGCTCTGCTCGGCCTTTTTGCTCATGATCACAGTATAGAATTTACCCTGGATACCAATCTTGAACAAATAGAATTAAACAGAGCCGCTTTAGAGCAGATACTCATTAATTTGATGGCTAATGCGATTAAATATAACGACAAAGATCTGGTAACAATCCAATTGCACATTGATGAAGATGCCGATTATTATAAATTCAGTCTACAGGACAACGGTCCGGGTATTAGTGAAAAACACATCGGGAAAATCTTCGAAATATTTAATACAGCAGCTTCTGAAGACAAATTTGGAAAACCGGGAAATGGTATAGGTTTAGCAACTGTAAAGAAACTCGTAGAAAAAATGAATGGCGAGGTTACTGCAGAGACAATTTCAAACAAAGGAGCAAGAATAAACTTTACTCTAAAAAAATAGCACTTCCTTATTAAAGTTTTCCTGCGCGCTTTTTGGCTTCGTGAAATTCGGCCATCATATCCTCAACAATCTGAGCTGCTGGTTTTATTTCGTCTATAAGAGCGGCCACCTGTCCAATTTCCAGTTCTCCTTCTTCGAGATCACCCTCAAACATTCCTTTTTTAGCTCTTCCCCTTCCCAGAAGTGCTCTGAGTTCCTGGACACTAGCCCCATCTGCATAGGCTCTTTGAATATCGTCGTAAAACTTATTTTTAATAAGTCTTACCGGTGCCAGCTCTTTTAAGGTAAGTAAGGTGTCGCCCTCCTTAGCCTTTACTACCATATCCTTAAAATTTTTATGTGACGACGCCTCTTCACTTGCAACAAACCTGCTACCAACCTGAACACCATCTGCTCCCAGAACCATGGCAGCAAGCATAGCCCTTCCGGTAGAAATACCACCGGCAGCAATAAGCGGGAGGTTAACATTATCGCGTACAGCCGGGATAAGTGTCAGCGTTGTGGTTTCGTCCCTTCCGTTATGCCCACCTGCTTCAAATCCTTCTGCCACAATAGCATCGACACCTGCATTCTGTGCTTTAAGTGCAAATTTAAGACTGCTCACAACATGAGCTACAAGGACATCATTTTCCTTAAGAAATGAAGTCCATGTTTTAGGATTACCGGCAGAAGTGAATACGATCTTCACACCAGCCTCTACGATGATGTCCATTATCTTCTCAATATCCGGATACAGCATCGGAACATTCACCCCAAAAGGCTTATCCGTGGCTTGGCGGCATTTCTCAATATGCTCCCGAAGTACTTCCGGATACATACTCCCGGCACCAATTAATCCGAGCCCTCCTGCGTTAGACACGGCAGAGGCAAGCTTCCACCCGCTGGCCCAGACCATCCCGGCCTGGATAATGGGGTAGTTTATATTAAAAAGTTGAGTGATCCGATTTTGCATATAGTTAAGTATAGATGATCCGAACCACCAAGATATTTAATTTCCTCTTGCTTATGAAATGACCCCTGAACCCAGGAGTTCATCACCGTCGTACCAGGCTACAAACTGACCCTCGGTAA
>JBPCUI010000063.1:0-4990 GCA_051011235.1 Flavobacteriaceae bacterium | reverse complement strand
TTTCTATAGTGTGCTGGCCAGACGGGGTTATTTTCCGGTAGAAGAACTCAGTACTTTCAGGCTGATCAATTCACGGCTACAGGGTCACCCTGCCACTCATGAAGGCCTGCCGGGCGTGCGCATAGCTGCCGGTTCCTTGGGTCAGGGCATGTCTGTTGCTGTAGGTGCCGCGCTGGCAAAAAAACTCAATAATGATCCCCATTTGATTTACAGTCTTCACGGAGACGGCGAATTACAGGAAGGTCAGAATTGGGAGGCAATTATGTTTGCTGCGGGCAAGGGCGTTGACAATCTGATTGCCACCGTCGACAGAAACGGCCAGCAAATAGATGGTGCAACTAAAGATGTGCTGCCTTTAGGTGATGTAGGTAAAAAATTTGAAGCCTTTGGCTGGGATGTTATGCACATCGATAATGGCAACGATTTAAACCAGGTCATAGAGGGGTTGAAGGAAGCTAAGACCCGTACTGGAAAAGGCAAACCCGTTTGTATTGTAATGACAACTGAAATGGGCAATGGCGTGGATTTTATGATGTATACACACGCCTGGCACGGCAAAGCCCCAAGTGATGAGCAGCTGGCAACAGCACTTGCACAAAATCCTGAAACTCTTGGCGATTATTAACCTCTACCCAACCCTATGAAGAAATATACAGACCAGGGCTCTAAAGACACCAGGAGTGGATTCGGAGCAGGAATGACAGAATTAGGAAGAAGCAACCCAAAAGTGGTGTCACTTTGCGCCGATCTTGTCGGTTCATTAAAAATACAGGAATTTATCGATGAGAACCCGGAACGTTTTTTTCAGGTAGGTATCGCTGAAGCCAATATGATGGGGATAGCAGCTGGCCTGACCATTGGTGGCTATATTCCTTTTACAGGTACTTTTGCGAATTTTTCAACAGGTCGGGTATACGACCAGATAAGACAATCGATCGCATATTCGGGTAAGAATGTCAAAATATGTGCATCGCATGCAGGTTTAACTCTGGGAGAGGACGGGGCTACCCACCAGATCCTGGAAGATATTGGGCTGATGAAGATGTTGCCAGGAATGACTGTCATTAATCCCTGTGATTTTAATCAGACTAAGGCTGCTACTATTGCAATAGCAGATCATTCGGGGCCTGTATATCTGCGATTTGGCCGGCCGAAGGTACCCAACTTTACACCCGCAGATCAAAAGTTTGAGATCGGAAAAGCGCTGTTGCTCAACGAAGGAAGCGATGTTACCATCGTCGCTACCGGCCATTTGGTTTGGCAATCACTTCTGGCTGCAGAGAACCTGGAGAACCAGGGTATTTCTGCAGAAGTGATCGGTATTCATACAATTAAACCCCTGGATGCAGAAACCATATTGCGCTCCGTTAAAAAGACAGGCTGCATTGTCAGTGCAGAAGAACACAATTATTACGGGGGTCTCGGGGAAAGTATAGCGCGCACACTGGCCATGCATCACCCTAGCCCACAAGCGTTTGTAGCTGTCAATGATTCATTTGGCGAAAGTGGTACTCCGGCCGCACTAATGGAGAAATATGGGCTGAACAATAAAGCTATTGAGAAGGCCGTTATGGAGGTAATACAAAGAAAGGCCTAAAGAGCGGTATCGTTTTTGATACCCTCAGGGTATAATAAAAACGAACACTTATGAAAAAAACAATTCTATCGTTGGCTTTTGCTATGATCTGCACAGCCACATTTGCACAATCCAAGGGCGGTTTTGGAATTAAAGGAGGGCTGAACTATAATTCAAATGGGGATTATATACAGTCTGCACAGGCCATCGCCGAGGATCCCGACGGCAATGTAGGATTCCATCTAGGCGTATTCTACAAAATTGGAAATTCGATCTACTTCAGACCCGAATTGGTCTATACAAATACCAAATCGAAATATACTGATGGAGATCTTAACATTAACAAAATCGATTTACCGGCTTTGATAGGTATTAGGTTAATAGGTCCATTACATCTTTTTGCAGGCCCTGATTTCCAGTATATATTAAATTCAAAGTTCGATGGGATCAAGCTTAACGACATTGAGAATGATTTCACGGTAGGGCTTCACGTTGGCGTTGGAGTCAATCTCGGAAAATTAGGTGTAGATCTACGATATGAAAGAGGGTTTACCTCCAATGAGGCCAATTTCATCAACACAAACATTACAACCCTCCCAGAGAGCAGGGTAGATACGAGATCCAGTCAGGTGATCGTTAGTCTTTCAGTTAAGATATAAAGAAAAACCCTGTCGCGGAATTTACCAGGACAGGGTTCTTTAATTTTTTTATTTCACCGGATCACGAATTATCACGGTCGCGATAATCTGGTACTCCATCTCCGTCACCATCCGGAAAGGTAATATTTCCTTCATTGTCAATTTCGATCTCATCGCGTGTCGGCGTGCCATCCGCATCATCATCGGCATCCAGAAAATCCGAGAATCGCGCAAGACTTGTTGTTTCCTGCTCCTGTTCCAGATCAGTATTATCATTGTACAAATACCCATCCCCGTCTACGTCCTCCAGGAAGGAAGGAATTCCGTCTCCGTCGTGGTCTGTGGTATCAAATGAAAACAGGTCAATTGTGAATATCAGCGGACTGTAAGCCGGGATCTCGGTTTGTATTGCGTTAAAAAAAGCAAGACCTGAAGGAATGAACATCGCTCCTACGCCATAGCCATCTACCGTTACCGTACCATCACCATTATCGATCACATCGCCTCCGATTTTAAAATTAGGTATTGCCTCCGAGAATCCTCTGGCACCTTGACCCGGACCCTGAATAGCTGCCAGATCGAACCATATGGGGTTCACGAATGAACCGTCGAAGTCAAAACCGTCGAGAAGTGACCCTTTATAGCGCACCAGCACTGAATCTGCCACCGTAGGTTGTTCATTCAGTCCTTCCCTGGCTACGAAATAGTAATAGGTATGCGCTACCGATTCCTCATCACTCAGGTTAAACTCATCATTTGTTACCGTAACCTGTTTAGAACTCACCTGGTTAATCAAAGGCGTCTTGCCGGCATTATTGCCCGCAATGGTATCGATCACAATTTTAAAGTCGAAGTCCACAGGCGGACTTTGGAATTCTTCGTAATTGTAAAAGTGGGTTTGCAGGTATTCCCTTATTTCAGCATCGTCCTCGGCGGCGACTTCGCTTAACATCCTTGGGGGTACTACCACAACATCCGCACTATCATCACTTGCACAGGAGAACAGAATCAAAGTCAAACTCCCCAGGAGTGCCAGTTTTCTTAAAATCATAGAAATTATTTTTCGTGGCGCAAGATACGATTTTCCCCTATTTTTGCAGTGGACGTTAACAAAGTTTTGATTCTTCGTGCGAATAGATAAATACTTATGGTGTGTAAGATATTTCAAGACCAGGAATTTGGGTACTACCGCTTGTAAAAAAGGTCAGGTCCAGATCAACGGTCAGGTAGTCAAACCCTCGCGTGAAGTAATCCCGACCGATCGCATTGTTGTGAGGAAAAATCAAATCAATTACGAACTCACTGTTCTGGACGTCCCTGAAAGCCGGATTGGAGCCAAATGGGTTTCTATCTATGTGAGAGATACCACACCTAAGGAAGCTTTTGAGCACAATGAATTACTAAAATTATCAAAGGACTATTACCGCAAGAAAGGTGCAGGGCGACCCTCCAAGAAAGACAGGCGGGATATTGAAGATTACCTGGATGACGTTGAATAAAGCTTATTGGGAAAACAGGTACGCGGATCAGAATCTGGGCTGGGACATCGGTGAGATATCCACGCCTTTGAAGGAGTATATCGATCAGCTGGCAGACAAGGAAAAACGAATTCTCGTTCCCGGAGCAGGTTATGGCTACGAAGCCGCGTATTTATACCAAAGCGGATTCAAAAACACTTATGTGCTCGATATTGCCGGCCAGCCACTCCAGGAGCTTTTTAAGATTTGTCCGGAATTTCCAAAAAATCAGCTTCTAGAGCAGGACTTTTTTAAGGCTGTTTTATCCGGGTTTGACCTTGTTATCGAACAGACCTTTTTTTGTGCCCTAGATCCGGAATTACGGCAGGCATATGTGCAAAAAATGTATGATTCATTAAAGAAGGGAGGGCAGCTGGCAGGGCTGTTATTCGATTTTCCATTAACTGAAAATGGGCCGCCTTTCGGAGGATCCCGGGATTCTTACAAAACCTTATTCCAGCCGCTATTTAAGATAAAAAAACTAGAAAGGGCATATAATTCCATAGAGGCGCGGCAAGGTAATGAACTGTTCTTTATCTTTGAAAAGTAATACCAAAGCCCTCATGGAAAACTTAATTTTAAGCCATAAGCAAATCCAGCACAAGATCAGGAGAATTGCCTATCAGATCTATGAATCGAATGTTGATGAAGAGAAGATCATAATTGCGGGTATTGACGGTGGCGGGTTAAAGTTTGCCAAAAAGATCCAGAATATACTTCAGGAAATTACTTCTGCTGAAATTTTGCTCTGTAAGGTGATGATGGACAAGGCCGATCCTTTGAGGAGCGGTGTTGAGACTTCAATACCAGAGGAGGGATACAAAAACGAAGCTCTGGTTTTGGTGGATGATGTATTAAATTCAGGAACCACGCTCATCTACGGAGTTCAGCATTTTCTTCGAACTCCGTTAAAGCGATTAAAAACAGCAGTTCTGGTAAACCGGAATCACAAAAAATATCCCGTAAAGGCAGATTTTAAAGGTATTTCACTTTCCACTTCTCTGCAGGAACACGTGCATGTGGTATTTAAGTCGAGGCAAGACGCCGTTTACTTAGACTAACTTATTTTCAATGGCAGCCAGTAATTCGGTTTGGTCCATTTTGTCCACATCCAAAATATGAGTAGCCTGATTGTAGAATGGGCTTCGTTCGAAAAGATGTTTTCCAATGAATTCTGGCAATTCGATATCAGGAAGGTGCCTGATGAGTGGCCTGTTATCTTTTTCAGAAGTCAGCCTTTGAGCGAGTTTTGCAATGCT
>JBPCUI010000062.1:0-2690 GCA_051011235.1 Flavobacteriaceae bacterium | reverse complement strand
CTATGGCTAACTATTTTAATACACTGTCTTTAAGAGATCAACTAAAACAATTAGGGAAATGTCGTTTTATGGACGCTTCCGAATTCTCCGATGGTGTTAATGCACTGGCCGCTAAAAAAATAGTGATTGTCGGCTGCGGAGCCCAGGGCCTGAATCAGGGTTTGAATATGCGCGATTCCGGTCTGGACATATCTTATACACTCCGGGAATCTGCCATAAAAGAAAAAAGACAGTCCTATAAAAACGCAACCGAAAACGGATTTAAGGTAGGGACCTATGAAGAATTAGTGCCTACCGCAGATCTTGTGGTAAACCTTACCCCGGATAAGCAACATACAGCGGTAATCAGCGCGGTTATGCCTCTGATGAAAAATGGTGCTACCCTGTCTTATTCCCATGGGTTCAATATTGTTGAGGAAGGGATGCAGATCAGAAAAGATCTCACGGTGATAATGGTTGCGCCTAAATGTCCGGGATCTGAAGTCCGTGAAGAATACAAACGCGGATTTGGGGTGCCCACCTTGATTGCAGTTCATCCTAATAATGATCCTGAAGGTAAAGGCTTGGAACAAGCCAAGGCTTATGCAGCGGGTACCGGTGGCCATAGAGCAGGAGTTTTGGAGTCTTCCTTTGTTGCGGAAGTGAAATCGGATTTGATGGGAGAACAAACCATTCTATGTGGCCTCCTTCAAACAGGATCCATTTTGTGCTTTGATAAGATGATAGAGAAAGGAATTGATGCTGGTTACGCCTCTAAATTGATCCAATATGGATGGGAAACCGTGACGGAGGGATTGAAATATGGGGGTATTACCAACATGATGGACAGGTTATCAAACCCGGCAAAACTCAGGGCATTCGAATTATCGGAAGAATTGAAGACTATTATGCGGCCTTTGTTCCAAAAACATATGGACGACATTATGAGCGGACATTTTTCAAAAACGATGATGGAAGACTGGGCTAAGGACGACAAAAACTTGCTAAGCTGGCGTGCTGCTACAGCAGAAACTGCTTTTGAAAAGACTCCGGCCGGTGATATTGATATTTCCGAACAGGCATATTACGATAATGGTGTACTGATGATAGCCTTGGTAAGGGCAGGAGTGGAGTTGGCGTATGAAGCTATGACCGATTCCGGTATCATAGGGGAATCTGCATATTATGAATCCCTGCACGAGACCCCTCTCATTGCCAACACGATTGCTCGTAAGAAGCTTTTTGAAATGAACAGGGTAATTTCTGATACAGCCGAGTACGGTTGTTATTTATTCGACCATGCCTGTAAACCTCTACTGGCCGATTTCATGAATAAAATTGATTCAGATGTAATAGGCAAGGAATACAGTGCCGGCAGAGACAATGGTGTGGACAACGCAAAATTAATTGCTGTGAACAAGGCATTGAGAAATCACCCGATTGAAGTGGTGGGCACCCGTCTCAGGGAATCAATGACGGCAATGAAGCCAATTGTTTAGTAATTCGGCCGGTTCACAAAAGATAAAAGATATATAGATGGAGACCACTATAAATGTAATCCCGGAAGAATTTAGAATAGAGAATCCATTGCATCAACGCCATTATTTGGTAAATGGCGATTTGCTGGAGTGGAACGGAAATAATTCCGAAGTATATTCTACTATTTCAAGTACTGAAGCATATGCACCTACCTTGCTCGGCTCTGTACCCGATATGGGAGAAAAAGAGGCGTTGAATGCTTTGGAGGCAGCTTTAGATGCTTACGACCAGGGTCAGGGAACATGGCCCACTATGCGGGTTAAAGACCGCATTGAGTGCATGGAGAAGTTTGCGCGTATCATGGAAACCAAAAAGGAGGAAGTGGTAAAACTACTCATGTGGGAAATCGGCAAATCACTTCCGGATTCACAAAAAGAATTTGACAGGACGGTAGACTATATTTATGACACGATAGAAGATTACAAACAATTAGACAGAAACTCTGCTAAATTTCAAAAACACGGAGGTGTTTATGCTCATATCCGCCGGGGACCTTTAGGGGTCGTACTATGCCTGGGGCCATATAATTATCCACTTAATGAGACTTTTACACTGCTGATCCCGGCGATCATTATGGGAAATACAGCCATATTTAAACCGGCCAAGCATGGCGTTCTCTTAATTGCACCTCTAATTGAGGCATTTCAGCAAAGTTTCCCAAAGGGTGTAGTGAACATATTATTCGGCCGTGGCAGAGCTATAGCCGGACCAATTATGAAGACCGGGAAGATAGATGTACTTGCTCTAATTGGGCATAGTTCATCTGCAAATGCACTTCAAAATCAGCACCCAAAAAGTAATAGGCTCCGTTTGGTATTGGGCCTTGAAGCCAAAAATCCGGCGATCATTTTACCCGATGCAGATCTGGATCTGGCAATTGATGAATGCATCTCTGGCACACTTTCTTACAACGGTCAAAGATGTACAGCTTTAAAAGTCATCTACGCCCACGAGGATATAGCCGATGAATTCAATAAAAGGTTTTCAGCGCGAGTGGATGCATTGAAATATGGTAATCCCTGGGATCAGGGCGTGCAGCTAACACCGCTTCCCGAGACCGGAAAACCGGCATATATTCAAGAACTTATTGACGACGCCGAAGAGAAAGGAGCCAGTGTGATCAATAAAAGGGGAGGAGAGCGTACGGACAATTTTATCTGGCCGGCTGTAAT
>JBPCUI010000061.1:0-2870 GCA_051011235.1 Flavobacteriaceae bacterium | reverse complement strand
CAGTATCCTCTTCGGGGTATACCAGTTTAATATCCGAATTGATGAGATATTTTCGTGGGCAGCTACTTTCTGAATGCCCAAGATATTCAATGGCCTTTTTAAGTCCTAGTGATTCCCAAATAGCAGCTAAGGGCTCTGGTAAACCCGATTTTTCTGTGGCAAATGCCGTGGCTAATTTCGTGCTGTCTCTTTCTTTAACCAAAAGCTGCAATGACTTTTCGTCTATCAAGGGTAAATCGCAGGCAACTACCAACCAGGCCACCTCAGGGTCCAGATTAAAGGCACTCAATAATCCGTTAAACGGTCCCCGAAATTGATTCTGATCAACAATTACCTTAAATGCACCTTCATACTGGCTTTGCTGATCTTCTCTAATACTCATAAAAGTGTTGTCACATATGCCTTCAAGAATATGGTAGAGATGGTTACTTTGGGGAATCCCGTGATACGGGATCTGTCCCTTATCTTTTCCCATCCTCGTGCTCTTGCCTCCTGCTAACACCAAACCGTTTAATATAGTCGAACTCATAATAAGCTACTCAATTAAATCAATAATACTTTTATCCGCCTATGGAAGTCATGGAAGTGTCAAATACACCCTTGAATCTGTTCTGGGCTTCAAATCCGGTCCTGGCCCTGTTACCAATTGCTTTCAAAATGGCAGCTCTTACCGCTTCGGTACCGTTTTCTGTTCGTAACAATTCCCTGAGATTCAGTGAAGGTTTCCCATAGAGGCATGTGATCACATCGCCGGAAGCTGAAATCCTGAGTCGATTGCAACTGCCGCAAAATGTCCGGCTAAAAGACGGTATAAGACCAAATGTTCCTTTATGACCCTTGATTCTGTAATTTATTGAGGTCGAGGTCGCCGGTGCGGGAAGTGCTTCGTAGTCAGGAAAATAATCGCCGATGTAACTTAATATCTTCTTGTAGTCCCATTGAATTGAGTTAAAAGTTCGGGAACCCCCATTAAAGGGCATTTCCTCCAGAAAACGAACCGATACCGGATAGTATTTCTGAAGTTCCATGATCGGAATTATGTCCTGGATATTCTGTCCATCCAGAACAATAAAATTTATACGCACGTTGAAATCCTCAGCAATGAGTCGTTCAAGATTACCAAAGACTGTATCGTATTGATCGCGCCTGGTAATCCGTTCAAAAGTGCTCCGGTTAATGGCGTCAAGACTTACATTTATGTTTCTTATGCCGAGTTCTTTTAACTCCTCCACATGGGGTCCAATGAGCGTAGCATTAGTTGTAATTGATAAATCCTTTAGTTCGCGCTGCCCTGCGAGGTACCTTAATAATACCATAAGGTCTTTCCGGACGAAGGGTTCACCTCCGGTGATCCTTATCTTATCAATACCCTGATCTATAAGAACTCCACTTAATAAACAAAGTTCTTCTATTGTAAATAATTTGTCGGATTTCAGAAAATCAATACCCTCAGAGGGCATACAGTAGTTACACCTCAAATTACAACGATCGGTCACCGCAAGGCGCAGGTAGTTAATTTTACGGTTGTGATTATCTATAAGCATATTTGGCAAATTAGCCTGATCATCCTCCGCTAACCGGAGGAATCAGAGCTATTTCATCATAACTATTAATGGGTTCATCCTCGCTTGCGTAAACATTATTAACCGCTACTGCAAGAGAACTGAGTTTATTCAATTCAGGGTATACCCGTTCTAAATGTGCTTTTAGTGCTCCTACCGTTTTTAACCGGGCTGAACTGGATATTGGCATCGATAGTGATGAACTGCCAATTATATCTTTGGTAATTCCGAAAAGTAATATGGTCATATTAACCTATTATCTCCTTTTCTTGCACTTTTAACAAATCAGGATAATTGCTAAAGGGCTGATTGTACAACCTTTTACCGGTAGCTGCCTTAAATGCATTTGCAATGGCACCACCCGCCGGTGGCAGGGTGGGTTCTCCCAGGCCTGTTGGTGAAAGTTCATTTTCAATAAAATGCACCTCAACAACCGGTGCTTCCTTCATTCTAATTAAGCGGTACCTGTCGAAATTAGTGGCCAAAGGTGCTCCATCTTTAAAAGCCAACTCCCCGTACATAGAATGTCCAACGCCGTCAATTACACCTCCTTCGCACTGATTTTTGGCGCCCAATGGGTTAATTACAATTCCACAATCTACCACACATGTAATTTTCTTCACCACCGCATTACCATTTACCAACTCCACATCCGCTACTTCAGCTACATGGCTATTGTGACAATAGTAATTTACAAAACCCTGATAAACACCTTCCGGCGCACTCCCCCAGCCTGATTTTTCAACAGCAGTTTTGATGACCTGCTCCATTCGCTCGGGTGAATACTGGATACGCTCATCCGTGGTACCCTTTACATTTTGTAACAGATCCAGACGTAATTGAACCCTATCTACTTCCATAATCTCTGCCAACTCATCAAAAAAGCTCTGTTCAGCAAATGCGAGGAAATTGGTATAAGGTGCCCGCCAGGCTCCGGTTGTTATATTACTCTTGTAGCTGGCCACATCGACCTGGTAATTGTCAATCGCTCCCGCGGGGAAGAAATTTGGAATTAGTCCGTACATATTCGAATTGACCGCAGCTTCTTTTAAGTGGTAAGCCGTAATCTTCCCGTCCTTGATCCCTGCTTTGATCCTGTATTTGATAGCCATGCGATAGATCCCATCCTTCATATCATCTTCCCGGGTATATACAACTTTTACCGGTTTTCTGATCTCATCGGCAATCTCTGCGGCTTCCATCACAAAATCTCCATAAAGCCTTCTGCCAAATCCTCCACCCATTCTGGTCATTTCCAAAAAAATCTCAGACGGTTCTCTTCCAAGCATTTTGGATACCATCCCTGCC
>JBPCUI010000060.1:0-7532 GCA_051011235.1 Flavobacteriaceae bacterium | reverse complement strand
GTTGTCATTGATGTTGCCAAAGGAGTTGAAGAACAGACAGAGAAGTTGGTAGAGGTTTGCAGGATGCGCAACATTCCAATGATCGTCTTTATAAACAAGTTGGATCGGGAAGGTAAGGATGCTTTTGACCTCCTCGACGAGCTGGAACAGAAATTGGGGTTGCGAGTAACTCCTTTGAGTTTTCCCATAGGAATGGGCTATGACTTTAAGGGAATCTACAACATCTTTGAGAGGAATATCAATTTATTCAGCGGAGATAGCAAGAAGAATATTGAAGATACTATTGCCTTTGATGATTTGCAAAGTGAGGAACTCGAGCAAATAATCGGTTCGTCTGCAGCTGAAGAATTAAGGGATAATCTGGAATTAGTGCAAGGTGTTTACAGCGAATTTAACCCTGATGAATATCTGAACGGAACGCTGCAACCTGTCTTTTTTGGCTCTGCACTCAATAATTTTGGAGTGCGCGAATTGCTGGACTGCTTTGTTGAAATTGCGCCGACTCCCAAATCAAAGATGGCCGAGCAGCGTCTGGTAAAGGCCGAAGAAAAAGAACTTACGGGCTTTGTGTTTAAGATTCATGCAAATATGGATCCGAAGCACAGGGATCGACTCGCCTTTGTTAAAATTGTATCCGGGACTTTCGAACGAAACAAACCTTATTTACATGTCAGGCAACAAAAGAGACTGAAATTTTCAAGTCCAAATGCTTTTTTTGCTCAAAAAAAGGAGATCGTTGACATTTCCTACCCAGGCGATATTGTAGGACTGCACGACACTGGTAATTTTAAAATTGGTGATACACTCACGGAAGGTGAAATATTAAATTATAAAGGAATACCGAGTTTTTCGCCGGAGCATTTCCGATACATCAATAATGCCGACCCACTAAAAGCGAAGCAACTCTATAAAGGAATTGACCAGTTAATGGACGAAGGCGTGGCCCAGCTATTTACCCTGCACCTCAATGGAAGGAAAGTAATAGGTACGGTAGGAGCCTTGCAGTTTGAAGTAATTCAATACCGTTTAGAACATGAATACGGGGCTAAATGTACCTATGAAAATTTTCCGATCCACAAGGCTTGCTGGGTGGATGCCAGAGAGGCGGATGAGCAGGAATTAAAGGATTTCATGAGGGTTAAGCACAAATTTTTGGCTGAAGATAAGCAAGGTCAGCTGGTCTTCCTGGCAGATTCGGCATTTTCACTTCAAATGACCCAGCAAAAATATGCGAGCTTGAAATTTCATTACAGCTCGGAAATCGATTAAGCCTC
The DNA here is from genome assembly GCA_051011235.1 of Flavobacteriaceae bacterium. Lineage (GTDB taxonomy): Bacteria > Bacteroidota > Bacteroidia > Flavobacteriales > Flavobacteriaceae > JAHEJJ01. The sequence goes on along the minus strand of JBPCUI010000060.1, from coordinate 6,258 downwards.
GCCCGTCGGTCCGAAATTAAGTGGGATAGCAGGCTGATCGTAGTCCTTTATGGTTCCATGTGCTTTTTCAAACCTGCTCACATTATCGCCAAGTGCTTTCAGGAATTTTTTAGCGTGTTGAGGAGTGAGTACAATCCGACTTTTCACTTTCGCTTTGGGAGCCCCGGGCATCATACTTATAAAATCAAGCACAAACTCGGAAGCGCTGTGATTTATGATCGCCAAATTCGAATAGGTGCCTTCGGCCGTATGCTCGTCTAATTCAATATTGATCTGTTTTTGTTTTTGCTCTTTTTCTGCCATAGGACGAGATTATAATAATTACATCAGGCCAACTATTGGTCTGAAGGACATAATATTTTGTCTTTAGTATTAAAGATACTGTGAAATAAAAACCCCCGAAGAATTTTTCGGGGGTTTTTCTTAGAATTTCAATTCTTCTTTGCGCGACATGATCTCATCGTATTCCTCTTTAGAACCTACAATGATATTCTCGTAATCTCGCATACCGGTACCTGCCGGGATCTTATGTCCAACAATGACATTTTCCTTGAGTCCTTCCAGATGATCCACTTTTCCACTTACAGCGGCTTCGTTCAATACCTTCGTAGTTTCCTGGAAGGATGCTGCCGAAATAAAGGATTTGGTCTGCAAGGAAGCCCTTGTAATACCCTGAAGAACAGGTGTTGCAGTAGCTGCAACTGCATCTCTGGCTGTTACCAGTTGCTTGTCCTCTCTCCTTAAGATGGAATTCTCATCCCTTAATTCCCGGGCGGAAATAATTTGTCCGGCTTTAAGGTTTTCAGAATCTCCAGCTTCTTCAACGACTTTATTGCCAAAAATCTCATCGTTCTCTCTGATAAAATCATCTTTGTGAACAAGTTGATTTTCAAGGAAAGTGGTATCGCCGGAATCCTGGATACTTACCTTCCGCATCATTTGTCTTACAACTACCTCAAAATGCTTGTCATTTATTTTCACACCCTGAAGTCGATACACTTCCTGTACCTCGTTCACCAGGTATTGTTGTACAGCAGACGGACCTTTAATCGAGAGGATATCCTCCGGTGTAATAGATCCATCAGACAGAGGCATCCCTGCTCTAACAAAGTCATTTTCCTGTACCAGTATCTGGTTGGAAAGTTTTACCAGATATTTTTTAATCTCGCCCAATTTGGATTCAATTATAATCTCCCGGTTACCTCGTTTGATCTTTCCGAATGAGACCACACCATCTATTTCTGTTACAACAGCTGGATTCGACGGGTTCCTGGCCTCAAAAAGTTCGGTAACTCTTGGTAAACCACCTGTAATATCGCCAGCCTTAGCCGACTTACGCGGTATTTTCACAAGGATCTTACCTTCCTTAATCTTCTCACCATCATCCACAATAAGGTGCGAACCAACGGGTAGGTTATAGGATCTCAGGACATTGTCTTTCGTATCCTTGATCAATAGTGTTGGAATGAGTTTCTTATTCCTCGATTCGGAAATCACTTTTTCCTGGAACCCTGTTTGCTCGTCGATCTCTACCTGGTAAGTTATGCCCTGCTCAATATTTTCATAAGCAATTTTACCCGTAAACTCAGAGACGATTACCCCGTTATAAGGATCCCACTGACAAATCACATCACCGCTCTTGATCGCCTTGCCGCTCTTTATGAACAGCTGTGAACCGTAAGGGATGTTATTAGTACTTAAGGTAATACCGGTTTTGGCATCGACAATTCTAATTTCCGAGGTTCGGGAAATAACAATATCGGCGGGTTTATCCTCGCTATTTTTTCCTCTCACCATTCTCAGCTCATCTATCTCTGCAACACCGTCGAATTTGGCTTCCAGTTTACTGTCTTCAGAAATATTCCCCGCAATACCTCCCACGTGGAATGTTCTAAGAGTAAGCTGTGTTCCAGGTTCTCCGATGGACTGTGCAGCGATTACACCTACCGCTTCTCCTCGCTGAACCATTTTATTTGTGGCAAGGTTACGACCGTAACATTTAGCACAAATACCTTTCTCCGCCTCACAGGTCAGTGGCGAACGTACTTCTACCTTCTCGATAGGCGATGCCTCAATTTTCCTGATATCGGCCTCCATGATCTGTTGTCCTGCTTCAAGGATCAACTCTTCAGTCAGGGGATCGTACAGATCGTGCAGCGAGACTCTCCCAAGGATTCGCTCCCCGAGGGTTTCAACCACCTCTTCATTTTTCTTCAGGGCTTCCACCTCAATACCTCTCAAAGTACCACAGTCCTCAATATTCACGATAACATCCTGAGAAACATCCACAAGACGACGTGTCAAATATCCTGCATCTGCGGTTTTTAATGCTGTATCGGCCAGACCTTTACGCGCACCGTGTGTTGAGATAAAATACTCGAGAATGGAAAGTCCTTCTTTAAAGTTAGACAGGATCGGGTTTTCGATAATTTCACCTCCACCTGCAGTAGACTTTTTAGGCTTTGCCATAAGTCCCCTCATACCTGTCAACTGCCGTATCTGTTCCTTTGAACCCCTGGCTCCGGAATCGAGCATCATATACACGGAATTGAAACCTTGCTGGTCTTCCCTGATACGTTTCATGGCCAACTCGGTCAACATGGCGTTAGTAGAAGTCCATACGTCGATTACCTGGTTATATCGCTCATTATTGGTAATAAGACCCATGTTATAATTCATCATGATACCGTCTACCTCCTTATTGGCGTCGGCTATCATATCGTCCTTCTCTTTAGGAATAATAATATCCCCAAGACTAAAGGAAAGTCCTCCCTTGAATGCAAATTCATAACCCATGGTCTTGATCTTGTCAAGGAATTCAGAGGTTGTCGGCACATCAGTTACAGCGAGGATCTGACCAATAATATCCCTTAAGGATTTTTTGTTCAATACATCGTTTACATAACCAGCTTCCTCGGGTACCACCATGTTGAAAAGAACTCTTCCCACTGTGGTTTCGATGATTTGATTTACCAATTCTCCTTCCTCGTTGAAATCCTTAGCTCTAACCTTGATCCCGGCATTCAATTCTACCCTGCCTTCATTAAAGGCGATGACCACTTCCTCATAGGAATAAAATGTAAGGCCTTCTCCTTTTACCTTGAGCTTATCCGTAGATTTTCGCTCTTTAGTCATGTAATAAAGACCCAGTACCATGTCCTGCGATGGAACCGTAATTGGTGAACCGTTGGCCGGATTCAATATATTATGTGAGGCCAGCATCAGTAATTGAGATTCCAAAATGGCTTCAGGTCCAAGTGGTAAATGTACCGCCATTTGGTCACCGTCAAAATCCGCGTTAAACGCAGTACAAACCAATGGGTGAAGCCGTATTGCCTTCCCTTCGATCAGTCTGGGCTGAAACGCCTGAATACCCAACCTGTGCAATGTGGGAGCACGGTTTAATAATACCGGATGACCTTTAAGTACATTTTCAAGGATATCCCAAACAACCGGCTCCTTTTTATCTATAATTTTCTTAGCAGATTTTACTGTTTTTACAATCCCTCTTTCAATCAGCTTTCGGATTACAAAAGGCTTGTACAGTTCTGCGGCCATTTCTTTAGGCAGACCGCATTCGTATAACTTCATTTCCGGACCTACCACAATCACTGAACGGGCAGAATAGTCAACCCTTTTTCCAAGGAGGTTTTGTCTGAAACGTCCTTGCTTTCCTTTAAGTGAATCGGAAAGTGATTTTAGAGGTCGGTTCGATTCTGTTTTAACCGCAGAGGCTTTACGTGTGTTATCGAAAAGCGAATCCACCGCTTCCTGAAGCATTCTTTTTTCATTTCTCAAGATCACTTCAGGAGCTTTGATCTCCATAAGCCTTTTCAGCCTATTGTTCCTGATTATTACCCTTCGATAGAGATCATTCAGATCTGAAGTAGCAAAACGTCCACCATCAAGTGGAACCAGAGGACGGAGTTCCGGAGGAATCACCGGGACAACCTTCATGATCATCCATTCGGGATTATTCTCCCTGTTGTTTTGTGCTTCCCTGAGAGCCTCAACTACCTGTAACCGCTTAAGTGCTTCTGTCTTGCGCTGTTTCGAAGTCTCGGTATTCGCCTTGTGCCTCAAGTCGTAAGACAGCTGTTTAAGATCGATTCTCGAAAGCAGATCTATCAGACATTCAGCGCCCATTTTGGCGATAAATTTATCCGGATCGGAATCTTCCAAATATTGATTTTCGGGTGGAAGGGTTTCCAATATATTTAGGTATTCTTCTTCCGTCAGGAAATCCATTTTCTGGACCTCTTCATCTTCCGGTCCTTTAGCCAGACCCGGCTGGATGACCACATATCGCTCATAATATATGATCATATCGAGCTTTTTGGAAGGAAGTCCGAGCAGGTATCCTATTTTATTAGGTAAGCTACGGAAGTACCAGATATGGGCAACAGGAACTACCAGGTTGATATGACCAACGCGATCCCTCCTTACTTTTTTCTCGGTTACCTCCACACCACATCGGTCGCAAACAATACCTCGATATCGTATCCTTTTGTATTTCCCGCAGGCACATTCATAGTCCTTAACGGGACCGAAGATCCTTTCACAAAAGAGCCCGTCTCGTTCAGGCTTGTGTGTTCGGTAATTTATAGTTTCGGGCTTCAGGACTTCTCCCCTTGACTCGGCCAAAATAGCTTCCGGAGAAGCCAGGCCAATAGAAATCTTGTTAAACCTCTTAATTGTTGTATTATCTTTTAATCTAGCCATAATGCTAATGGTGATTATCTGTTTTATACTTGTATCAAATAATTATTCTTCCAGTCTTATGTCGAGTCCTAATCCTTTAAGCTCGTGCATCAATACGTTGAAAGATTCTGGTAGTCCAGGTTCTGGCATCGTTTCTCCTTTGACGATAGATTCATAGGTTTTTGCCCTTCCGATCACGTCGTCTGATTTAACAGTGAGGATCTCTCTTAGTGTGGAAGAGGCTCCATATGCCTCAAGTGCCCACACTTCCATCTCACCAAATCGCTGACCACCGAACTGGGCTTTTCCACCCAATGGTTGTTGTGTAATCAATGAGTATGGACCAATGGAACGGGCATGCATCTTATCGTCTACCATATGACCCAGTTTCAGCATGTAAATGACGCCCACTGTGGCTGCCTGGTCAAATCGTTGCCCGGTACCACCATCGTACAGATACGTATGTCCGTACTCGGGAATCTCGGCCTCTTCGATAAGCGAATCGATCTCTTCAATTGTCGCCCCGTCAAAAATCGGGGTGGCATAATTGCGTTGCAATTTCTGACCAGCCCATCCCAGTACCGTCTCGTAGATCTGTCCGATATTCATCCTGGATGGTACACCAAGCGGATTAAGAACTATATCCACCGGAGTTCCATCTTCCAGAAATGGCATATCTTCCTGACGAACGATTCGCGCAACAATACCTTTGTTTCCGTGTCGGCCAGCCATCTTATCACCTACTTTAAGCTTGCGCTTCTTGGCGATATAAACTTTGGCAAGTTTCATTATACCGGCCGGTAATTCATCTCCAACCGATATGGTAAACTTATCCCGACGCAGGTTTCCCTGAAGGTCATTAAGTTTGATCTTGTAGTTATGCAAGAGATCTGTAATCATCACATTGATAGCCTTGTCTATTGTCCAGCTACCTGCAATCAAATGCGCAAAATCATCAACTGCATTGAGCATTTTCATGGTGTACTTCTTCCCTTTTGGCAGAACCTCTTCACCTAAATCGTTCTCCACACCCTGGGAGGTTTTCCCATTGACTAATTTGAACAATTTGTCTACCAGGACTTCCTTCAACTCCTGAAATTTCACTTCGTATTCCAGTTCGAGATTGGTAATCGCTTCTTTATCTTCAGATCTTCTCCTCTTGTCCTTAATGGATCTCGAGAAAAGCTTTTTATCGATCACAACACCCTTTAGTGAAGGTGAAGCTTTTAACGAAGCATCTTTAACATCTCCTGCTTTATCGCCAAATATGGCCCTCAGTAATTTTTCCTCTGGTGTAGGATCTGATTCTCCTTTAGGCGTAATCTTACCTATGAGGATGTCTCCGGGTTTAACTTCGGCCCCAATACGTATCATTCCGTATTCATCCAGATCTTTTGTGGCCTCCTCAGATACATTGGGAATATCATTGGTAAGTTCTTCAGCACCGAGTTTGGTATCTCTAACTTCCAATGCATACTCATCGATGTGAATCGAAGTAAATATATCTTCACGAACAACTTTTTCAGAGATAACAATCGCATCTTCGAAATTGTATCC
>JBPCUI010000059.1:0-4533 GCA_051011235.1 Flavobacteriaceae bacterium | reverse complement strand
GAATTTGGCGCGTTTGGACCCATACGGGGAATTTTGGTTGGTCTGCAGAAATTAGGATTCCATTTCGGACCTTGAATTTTGACAAAAATAAAGGAACTTGGGGAATTAACTTTCAAAGAATTATTAGACGCAAGAACGAAGAGTTGATGTGGTCCGGTTTCCGAAGGAATCAGGGTCTTCTGAGACCTCAAAACGCAGGTCAACTAACCAAGCTCGAAAACATATCACAAGGCCTCGGACTAGAACTTATTCCGTATACAGCAATCCGCAATAGTGGCATTCGGGATTTGGATACAGACATTTATACCGAAAATTGGAATTTTGATATTGGTTTTGATGTAAATTACAATGTTACTCCAAGCCTGAAAGCATCTTTTACTTATAATACAGATTTTGCAGAGGCAGAGGTAGACGACAGGCAGATCAACCTTTCTAGATTTCCATTATTTTTTCCTGAAAAACGGGCCTTTTTCCTCGAAGGATCAAACATTTATTCCTTCGCCCCAAGAAGTGGACAAAGACCTTATTATAGCAGGACCATTGGCCTTTTCGACAACCAGCCCGTTCCCATCACCTACGGAGCGAGATTATATGGTCGAGCTGGGGACTATGATATTGCTCTTCAACACGTCAGGACAGGCGACAGAGACGAAGTAAAGCCTGAACAATTTACATTGGCTCGTGTCCGTAGGAACTTCTGGAAAGAAAGTAGAATTGGGATTATATACACCAGAAGATCTACAAAAGATGGGGAAGAACTAGATATACCCCTACAGGATCGTCATACGGTTGGTGTTGATCTGGAGTTAAATACTTCGGAATTTCTGGGAGATAAAAATCTGCAATTTGAAGCTTTTATGGTTACTCATAATCCTCCTTCACAGGCAGACGATTCAACCCAATTTTGGGATCGAACATCGCGTGGTTTGAGGTTTAACTTTCCGAATCAACCCTGGTCAGGACATGTGTCCTATAGAGAATTTGGTGAAGCTTATAACCCAGCTATGGGTTTTCATCCACGGGTAAATTTTAGACGGGTGCAGCCAACTATTCAATTTAAGCCTTTGTTTGAGGAAAGTAAGCTGATAAGAGATATGGCATATGGTATTTGGTTCATGCACTTAATGGATCTGGAATGGAATAAACTTACTCAGGATTTTCGACCTGAGTATCAACTAACATTCGAAACGGGGGACCGTTTTGGAATAGCGGTAGCACACAATTACGAAAGACTAACTTCAGATTTTGATATCCTGAGAGATTCCTCCATCATTATTCCAGCTAACGAGTATAATGTATGGATATTGGGACTGGAATTGGCTACTGCTTCCTGGAGAAAGATCGTTGCAGAATTCGCGTTGGAAACGGGCGGATTCTGGACTGGAAACCGTGAACAATATGATTTTGGCATTACTGTGAGACCCTTATCCGGCATTAATCTGAGCACCCAATACGTTCTTACCCGTGTGGATTTGCCTGAAGGTTCATTTGATACTCAACTATTGCGCTTTAGAGGAAGTTTCGACTTTTCACCATTTATATCCCTTAACGCTAATGTTCAATATGATAATTTAACGGATATAATTGGCCTCAATAGCCGATTCAGATGGATTATTACACCTGGTACTGAAGTATTTTTAGTGTATAATCACAACTGGATGGATAGTTTAGACAGGTTTATTACTTTGGACCAGACCGCAATAATGAAGTTCGTTTACACCCACCGGTTTTGATTGACATATGCTTTAAAAAGTATTTAGTAGTGGTAGATTATTAGGTGCATCAGTGTCCTGATAATAAGGAATAGTATCTTCCGAAAGCCTACTGATGTGCTCTAAACTTTGTAAAGTCTTAGCTGTGGTGATCCTCACTACGCACCCCTTTAATAGGATTACCTGGCGGTGATCCTCACTGCGCTCTACACCTTCACTTTGTTTCGGTGCATGAAGCCCTCTGGCAAATAGGACCGACGGAAAAAGCCAATGATTTGGCTTTGCAAGGATTACCTGGCGGTGATCCTCACTGCGCTCCCCTTTGCAAATTCAAAAGCCAACCAGGCTTTGCCTGGTGTCGTTTACATCTCTGAAAATAGAAAACAAGTTTTCATTTTCTGAGATGTAAAAGCCTGCAATTCTCATTGCAGGCTTTTGTGCTTGTAGTGACCGCGGGAGGATTCGAACCCCCAACCCTCAGAGCCGAAATCTGATATTCTATCCAGTTGAACTACGCGGCCTAATATTAATCTTTCGCCATCTTCTACCAGCTGCAGACTTTAAATACTTCTCTCTTTTTCTAGCTTCAAATAAGGTCTCAAATTCTTCCAAGTGTATCAACTCCCAAGGTACATAAGGTTTTGTAGACCTAACCCTTCCTTTATTGTGTTCCTTAGCTCTATGAGAAATATCTTGAGTCAACCCAACATAGTATTGATCATGACTCTCACTATAAATAACGTAAACTACATGCACCCATCAATAATTTTTATGTCTTCCTGTTGAACCCCGCCCGTACCGAACTACCATCGGTACGTTCGGGCGGGTACGCGGCCTTATCTATTCCTTTATTTGCGAGCGCAATTTACGCAAAAAGAACTTTGTGGTGCCATAAATATTCGCTCCAAAGGAATTTGGTTTTTACATCTGACACATATTCCAAAATCGGATGTTTGAAGTTTTTCTAAATGCCGGTTTAAACCTACAAGTCGTTCCCGAGCTTTGCGCAATGCGGCTTCCATAACCCCTTTGTTATTAATAGCATCCATACGGGACACCCTGCCGATGGCATTATCCGGTGCGATGGGTTGGGTCAACTCTTCGTACTGAACTATTTTTTTCTCTGTATTATGTATCTCGGTAAGAAATCGATCTCGTAACGCCTCCTGATCCATAACTAGCTAGTTCAATTTACTGCGCACAATTGTGGAAATAGTTTTACCATCGGCTTGGCCTGACAACTCTTTACTTACAATACCCATTACCTTCCCCATATCCTTCATGCTTTCTGCCCCGGTTTGCTCAATAACCCGTTCAACAACTTTTACGATCTCCTCTTCATCTAATTGCTTCGGTAAGAATTTTTCAATAACTGCAGCTTGTGCAAGTTCAGGTTCGGCCAGATCATCCCTACCCTGCTCCTTATAAATAGCCGCACTGTCTTTGCGCTGTTTCACAAGCTTCTGCAGTAATTTAAGCTCCTCCCCTTCTGCCAAAGATCCGGAAGCTCCTTTCTCCGTCTGCGCGAGCAGTAATGCAGATTTGATGGCCCGCAGCGATTCCAAAGCAACTGAATCTTTAGTTTTCATCGCTGTTTTGAGTTCATTCATTACCTGTTCCTGTAGGCTCATAACTATATGCTTTTAAAGGGGTTCAAGATAAAAAATTAACCCGAGAACATTCGCTGTACTCGGGTTGATTCGTAGCTGGGGAAATTTTTACAGGTCGGAGCGCTAGTCTACATTATCGTGTAAAAATGAATTATTAGAGCGCAACTGGATTTCATCGTTGTTATCCTCACCTAAACTCGTCCTGGATATTTTACCTTCTTTAGGGCCTTCTTCCAGATCCACACCCTGCCTTTTATAAGCCGGTTCTTTCTCAATTTCATCAATATTGCTCAGGCTATTCTGGAATTTATAATTGAAGTCTTTAAGTTTTCGCCTTCTTTCATCTGCCCTGTCGCGCAACATTTCCTCAATAGAACTATTTACGGGATCAATTTCATCGGTCTTTTCGTTAGAAGTGTTTTCCGAATCCTCTTCAATTGTCTTTTTCTCGAATACAAGTTCGTCTTCCACAATTTTTGGCTCGAAATTCTCTGCCTTGGATTTCGCACCGGTAAGTTTATTCTCGAGCTCCATATAGTCGTCCAGGCTATACCGCGTCTCACCGTCCTTGTTGTATTCAAGTACAGGAACTACTTCTATATGATCTTTTACATTGAGGTCCTTTACTTCTTCATCCAGCGAAAAAGTGATCACATTTTCTCGTTCTGCATCACTGCTTTCTTCGGTGTCGGACAAAGGCATGTCGAAGCTCAGTGCAAATTGTTCCTTGTCTTCAGCTTCGGCACTTACCACAATCGGATCTATCACTTCCATGTCATTAAGTGTATCCTTGGAATCTATAATGATGAATTCGTCTTCAGATACAGGTTCGGCAATGACTTCTTCATAAAACACATTGAAATTCCTGATATAGTTTGTGGTAGGAATTAATTCCAACACTTCTTCCTCCTCAACGAGTTCGTGCTTTACAATCGGCTCAAATATTTCCTGCTCATCGTCAAGTACATGCACAACGGTATTATCCGATAAGTCGTGCATAGCTTTCTGTTCATCCTCCAGGGTGTGTATTATTTTCTTTGTCTCGGTATTGACAATGTCATTTTGCTGGTCCATATTAAAGCCTGTGGCAATAACTGTAACCGCAATGGCATCACCCAGGTTGTCGTCCTCGCCCACGCCCATGATAATATTCGCATTGTGCCCTGCCTCAATTTGGATATGGTCGTTGATCTCGCCTATTTCGTCAATAG
>JBPCUI010000058.1:0-4355 GCA_051011235.1 Flavobacteriaceae bacterium | reverse complement strand
TCCAGCCTTTTTCCCACGCCTGGATCATTTCTTTTTTTGAGAGGTATGGATCTATAAATTCCAAGTCTCTATTCCGCCAGGATTTTTCACCGTCCTCAGTGAGAAAATTTGTAAATCGGCTCAGCATATTCCCAACCATGTGTTTTACCAGTAAAGCAATGCTGTTTGCATCATCGTTAACGCTCCAAAGGACTTCTTCATCTTCCAGTTGTTCACACGTTTTATCTCCCAGCGACTTGTAACGATTAAATTCGTTGAGAATGTTTTGTAAATAATGCTCTGGAAAATTCATCAGTTGTTATATCACATGCATTTTTTAGTTAGAATCTGGTTCGAAATTTAAGGCTGCTCCATTGATACAGTGCCTTTTGCCAGTTGTTGCCGTTGGCCCATCATCGAAAACATGACCAAGATGACCGCCACATTTCGCACAGTGTTCTTCCGTGCGTTTATAGCCAATTTTATAGTCGACATCGTAGGCCACCTGTCCTTCAATCTCCCGGTCGAAACTAGGCCATCCGGAACCGGATTCGTATTTATGTTCACTTTTAAAAAGTGCAGCCCCACAACCCGCACATGTATAAGTACCCTTCTCCTTATTGTAAAGCAGATCGCTGGATCCGCGTGTTTCAGTTCCTGCCTTCCTTAAAATAAAATACTCCATATCACTCAATTCTGCCCGCCACTCGGAGTCGGACTTAGTAACCAAATAGGTTTTTTCCTCAGTATTGTCACTACCAGCTTCATTCTTTTCCTGAGATACACCTTTACATCCTGCAATTAGTAAACAACAAGTAAATAGTAATCGTATCATAATTATTCCATTAATTTTCTTTTCCATTTGGACGCTTTAAAACAACTTTCCTTTCATCCTGTTTCTATCTATACAAAAATAAAACCCTGTGATCAATTAACCACAGGGTTCCTTATTATGTTCTGAAATATTTACTGAATAACTATTCGCTGGATATCACTTTCCTCAACATTTAATAGGCCCATCACCGCAGTGATATCAGACGTATTTAGCCTGGATCCCTGAGCGAAATCTGAAGGCAATACGGCTATCCTAAAGATCTGATCATCCGTATCTCCTGGCAGCAGAGTTGACAAATCAAAATCAGATTCCAGAAATATGCTAACATCGAAGAATGTATGATCAAAATTGTATTGGAGGATACCCTGGTCCAACAAACGGGTCTGTGGCAGCAATCTCCAAATATCTACAGGTAATCCCTCGGAATCCTCGGTCTGGCCCCAAAGGATATAGACGAGTATCACATCGGATTCGAATACCTCGATGGTTTGGGGAAATTCGAAGAAAAGGGCGTAGTCATTGTCTACACTAAACGTCCCTTCAATTTCTACCACCTGGCCCAGAAGGTTAATTCCATCCTGACCGTTGACGCCGTCGAAGCCGGGAGGTCCGGGAGGTCCGATAGGTCCTGTACATGCTGCTGTGACTAGCAATAAAAATGCGCTTAAAATCCAAGTAATACTTCTCATAACTCTATCTTTTTAATTCTTGATTCGTTGATTCGGTTCTGCAATAATTTTCCGCAAGAACCTCTTTGTTGATACAAAAAATCAAAAAGAGTGCCAAAATTGAAATTAGCTGTGAAAAGATTTTATTCAGGCTTAATTAAAAATAATGTTTGAACGGAATTTGAATTAGCTATTATTTCCTATTTTTAACCAAATCCAAGCAAACACCAATGATATTAAAGCAGCAACGTGTTGTCATTGAGAAAGTGACTCCACAGCTTCACTGTGGAGCTTTTTTTATTAAAAGAGTGGTAGGTGAGATTGTAAATGTCAATGCCGATGTACTGGGAGATGGTCATGATGTTATCCAGGCCGAATTGCAGTATAAACACGAAAAAGACAGAAAGTTTACTCAGCTAAGAATGGAACACCTTGGGAATGACTCTTTTAATGCTTCATTTGTTGTTGGGAAACAGGGTTATTATAGCTATAGAGTTGCCGGCTGGGTAGATCATCCCCTCAATTGGCAGCACGGGATTGAGGCCAAGATCGAAGACGGTCAGCATGTTAAAAGCGAACTTTTAGACGGCATCCAGTATTTGGAATATATTCAGAAAGAGGCCAGGGCACCGGAAAAGGCCTATTTAAAGAAGTTAGCAGAACACTTTTCCAATGAAGACAGCTACGAAGCAGCAATTTCAGAAGCCGTATCAGATAAATTACATCAACTGTTCTTAAAATACCCACAGCGATTTATGCTGAATACCAGTGCCGAACTGGAAGTATATGTAGACCGTCAAAAGGCGAGTTTTAGCACCTGGTACGAGTTTTTCCCGCGATCTTCTTCAACCGAACCTGGTACGCATGGTACTTTTAAAGATTGTGAGCGATTATTGGGCAGAATAGCTAAAATGGGATTTGACACCATTTATTTTCCCCCTATCCACCCAATAGGAGAGGTGAACAGGAAAGGCAAAAACAATGTGGTTGATGCGAAGCAGGGTGATTCAGGTGTTCCCTGGGCAATTGGATCGAGGTTTGGCGGACACAAGTCAATTCACCCCGAGCTGGGTACGGAGGATGATTTTAAAACTCTGGTTAAGAAGGCCAATGCAATGGATATGGAAATTGCACTGGACCTCGCTTTTCAGGCCGCGCCGGATCATCCGTATATTACCACAAATCCCGAATGGTTTCGCAAGAGACCGGACGGCACTATGCAATATGCCGAAAACCCTCCTAAAAAATATCAGGATATAGTCAATTTCCATTTTGAATCCCCTTCTTATAAGGAGCTTTGGGCCGAATTATTGGAAGTTACATTACATTGGATCGGCTGTGGAGTAAAAATTTTCAGAGTAGATAACCCGCATACGAAACCCTATTATTTCTGGAACTGGCTAATTACCGAAATAAAAAAAGAACACCCGGATGTGTTGTTTTTGGCCGAAGCCTTTTCGCGGCCCAGGGTTATGCAGCAATTGGCGAAGCAGGGTTTTTGCCAGTCGTATACCTATTTTACCTGGCGCGTACACAAGCACGAGATCATAGAGTATATGGTAGAACTCACTCAATCTGAGATGAAGGAATACTACCGTCCTAATTTTTGGCCCAATACACCTGATATTAATCCCTACCATCTCCAGGGAGCAAATGAAGCGATGCATATTACACGCTATGCCCTGGCATCTACTTTGAGTAGTAACATAGGAATATACGGGCCTGTTTTTGAGTATATGGTTACTGATGCACTACCGGGAAAAGAGGAATATCTGGATTGTGAAAAGTATGAAATTAGGCAGTGGGATTGGACCATTGAGAATAAACTAACCCATGTAATCAGGAAGCTGAATCAGGCGAGAAAGGCACATCCGGCCTTGCAGCAAACAAATAACATCCGATTTTGTAACATTGAAAATGATCAGCTAATTGCATTCTGGAAATGGAGCGATGATAGAACTGATCAGGTTTTGGTGGTTATTAATCTGGATCCTCATTATTCCCAACGGGGCATGCTACAATTACCACTTTCGGAGATGGGAATACAGGAAGGTCATGAAATTAGAATGCAGGACCTGGTAACCGAGAGCGCCTATCTTTGGTATAGCGAGTGGAATTTTGTTGAATTGCATCCCGCACTATCATTCCACTTATTTCAAATAAATCTACAGTGATGGCTAAAAAGAAAGAAGATACTTTGATGCAGCCACCCTACAAATTCGATGTAGCCTGGGAAGAATTGCTGGAAGATAAGAAGTTCATCAAGATCTTTCTTTCAGATGTATTAGAAGACTATGTTGTTAAGCAACGGTGGTACGGTGGTAAGGCGAGTAAATTGAAATATATTGAACTACAAGAATACTTCAGGATACAACAAAAGGGAGAAATTTATTATGGACTACTGCTGGAAGTAAATTTCGAAGAAGCTTTCTATCAGCACTATTTTTTACCAATCGCCTTTGTATCGGATGAAAATTTTGCTGAAAAAGAACGCATTTTGCCCATTTCGATTAAGGGCCAGGAAGGATTTATAATAGATGCGATTAACCTGGAAGCTTTCCGCAAACTTGTGTTTGAAAGAATACTGTCGGCAAAACCCAACGACACTACAAAAGTACAGTACCACAAAAGCCTCAGCTTTAAAGAAACGGAGTACGAATCATCCCGATTCATGGGGATGGAACAGAGCAATACCTCTGTCGTTATCAATGAGAGGTGCGTGATAAAATTCTTCAGGAGGATTTATGCGGATAAGAATCCTGACTACGAGATGAGCCGGTTCTTATCGGAGCGAAAAGGCTTTAAAAATACCCCGCCATACCAGGGCAGTCTTAGTATCAGAGATGCGGAAGATGCAAACATTACTATAGCGT
>JBPCUI010000057.1:0-15705 GCA_051011235.1 Flavobacteriaceae bacterium | reverse complement strand
CACGCTGAACCCTGTCCGATTTTCTTTTCAATGATTTTCCGATACGGGAAATGATCAAACCCGCAAGAGGTATAAAAATGAAAACAAAAACCGTCAATTTTGCACTGATGATGAACATTACAATGATTGTAAAAATGATGGTCAAGGGTTCGCGCACTATCAGTTCGAGAATCGACAGAAAAGAATGTTGAATCTCTAAAACGTCTGCGGTGATTCTCGCGATAACATCCCCTTTCTTTTTTTGCGAGAAAAACGACAAGGGCAATTCCACAACTTTTTCGTAAAGGGCATTTCGAACATCTTTGAGTACCCCGTTTCGCAAGAAGGTGATAAAATACATTGCCAGGTAATTAAACACATTCTTGAAAAGAAATAATACGAGTACCAAACCGATCACCAGTACTAATCCTTTCAATTCATCATCACCGGCGTAGGCGGTAACGCGATAATTCAGATAGTCCTGGAGGAAATCCTTGAGATCGCCCATGCCGGTAAATTCTGGAGCAGTATGCACTGTTCTAGCCTTATCGAAAAGTACATCAAGCATGGGGATAAGTGCAGCAAATGACAGTGCACTGAAAAGAGCATAAAGGATATTAAAGAAAATATTTAGAAATCCATATCGCCTGTAAGGTTTGGCATATAGTAAAATCCTTCTGAAATAATCCATTAACTGAGTTTGAGTTCTTTGATAATGCGGTCGATCTTTTGGTCCAGTGCTGCTGATGATTTTTCGAAATCGGAAGCATTTTCCAGCTTGGAGTTGACACTGAAGTAAAACTTGATCTTGGGCTCAGTTCCACTAGGACGAGCGGCCATTCGTGTCCCGTCCTGAGCTGTATATATCAATACATTCGATTTAGGCAGATCAATAGGACTCACAGTATTGTCTGTCATATTGGTGGAGGTTGAAGTATTGTAATCATCGATTCGAATTACTTTTGATCCATCGAGTTGGGAAACCGGATTGTTCTTAAAATCGTCCATCATCTGTACGATTTCCTCAGCCCCTTGCATTCCTTTTTTAGTAAGAGATATAAGCTTCTCTTTATAGAAACCTAAATCTGTATAGCACCTTATCAATTCATTGTAAAAAGAACTTCCATCTGCTTTGGCCTGGGCTCCGATTTCGCATGCCAGCAGGGTAGAGGTAACTGCATCTTTGTCTCGTACAAAGTCACCTACCATAAATCCGAAACTCTCTTCACCTCCTCCAATAAAATGTTGATCTGGGAAATCCTGGATCATTTTTGCAATCCATTTAAATCCGGTTAATGAGGTTTTACACTCAACCCCATATGCTTCGGCCAATGCGTACATCATAGGTGTGGATACTATCGTAGAGGCGATAAATTCATTTCCTTTAAAACCCTTCTTTTTTCTTTGATCAAGCAAAAACCTGGTCATAAGCAACATGGTTTGATTGCCATTGAGAAGTTCCAATGCTCCCTTTGAGTTTCGTAC
This sequence comes from Flavobacteriaceae bacterium, assembly GCA_051011235.1. GTDB lineage: Bacteria > Bacteroidota > Bacteroidia > Flavobacteriales > Flavobacteriaceae > JAHEJJ01. The sequence continues at coordinate 14,241 of JBPCUI010000057.1, read as the reverse complement.
GGCAATTCCAAGCCTGTCGCTGTCAGGATCTGTGCCAATTACCATATCTGCACCTATTTCTTCAGCTTTTTTAATAGCTATCTCCAGGGCTTCCGGTTCTTCGGGGTTCGGAGAAATTACCGTAGGGAAATCCCCATCCGGCAGAGCCTGTTCTTCAATAACCGTAACATGCTTGTAACCCGCTCTTTTCAGGACTTCCGGGATAGCCGTAATGGAAGTCCCGTGCAGTGAAGTAAACACGATCTGAAAGTTGTCCTTGCCCTTTGAATTGAAATTGCCATTGTCTACGGAGGCAGTGATGAATGCTTCGTCGACCTCCTGATCAATCATTTCAATGAGATTGTCATTTGCCCTAAAATTGATGTCCTCATAATCCAAAGCATTGATTCCTTTAATGATTTCACCATCTTGCGGGGGTACAATTTGCCCGCCGTCTGTCCAGTATACTTTGTAGCCATTGTATTCTGGAGGATTATGTGAGGCGGTAAGCACCACACCTGCCTGGCAATTCAGATGCCGTACAGCAAAAGACAATTCGGGCGTAGTACGCAATGCAGAAAATAGGTAGACCTTAATACCATTGGCAGAGAATACCTCTGCCACTGTACGGGCCAGAGTATCGCTATTATGCCTGCAATCATAGGCGATGACCACCTTAGATTCTTGCCCGGCATATACTTTTTTTATGTAATTGCTGAGACCTTGTGTACTTTTTCCCAGTGTATATTTATTGATCCTGTTGGTCCCGGGCCCCATGATACCCCTCATACCGCCGGTACCAAACTCCAGATTTTTGTAAAAGCTGTCTTTTAGCTCCTCGGTATTGTGCTTTAAAAGCTCCTGGACCTCAGACCTTACTACCGGATCAAAAAATTCGCTAAGCCATCTTTGGGCTGTCGATTGAATTTTATCCATCAAATATGATCTTATATTAATTATAAAACTACAACAGAAATGCCGGCAATTGACATGCCGAACTCAATAACCATACGATTTATCCGGGTAACGAGAATGAAATCGTTTAATTATTAATTCAATTGCAAAAGTAGCTACTTTTAGCGATTCCCAAAGCAAGAAAACCCTATGTATGAGATTATTTTTCCCGCTTAGATTTATAAAGCCTGCTTCTTCCCGTCTTCCTCAACTATAAATTTCTGAACGGACTAAGGCCCTGGCAGAACTTAACGACAAAAATAGCTAATAAGTAAGAAGATATTTAGTCTTCAAAATTAGAGATTCAAGGTCTTGTAAATATTGTAATTCGGCCCTTCTTTTCTTGCCCTCAGAAAAATTTCTCCCAGAAAACCGGCAAGGAAGAACTGGGTTCCTATGATCATCGCGGTCAGCGAAACATAGAATTGGGGTCGGTCGGCCAGCAACCTCCCAAAAGGGTCAATAAAGAGCTTATCGATCCCCAGGTATAGGGCAAATCCAAATCCAATCAGGAACATTAAAACGCCCAGTGCGCCGAAAAGATGCATCGGTCGTTTCCCGAATTTTGATACGAACCATATCGTAATCAGGTCGAGAAAGCCATTTATAAAACGCTCTGCCCCGAATTTAGTTTTGCCGTATTTCCTGGCCTGGTGCTGCACCACTTTTTCGCCTATGTTTCCAAAACCTGCATTTTTAACCAATACAGGGATATAACGGTGCATTTCACCAGACACCTCTATGTTTTTAATCACCTCTTTCTTAAAGGCTTTAAGACCACAGTTAAAATCGTGTAATCTGACACCTGAGGTTTTTCTCGCGGCCCAATTAAAAAGTTTGGATGGAATATTTTTCGCAATGATAGAATCGAATCGTCTCTTTTTCCATCCGGAAACAAGGTCAAAATCTTCTTCGATAATAAGTTTATAAAGTTCAGGGATCTCTTCCGGATTATCCTGAAGATCCGCATCCATAGTAATGATTACATCGCCCTTGGCTACATGAAAACCGGCGTGTAAAGCTTGTGATTTGCCAAAATTCTTTAGAAATCGTATTCCTTTTACATGCGGATGCCTCGCAGTGAGGTCTTCGATGACGGACCAGGATTTATCTGTACTGCCGTCATCAATATAGATTAGTTCGTACAAAAAATGATTGGATTGCATCACTTGTGCAATCCAATCATGGAGTTCCTTAATCGATTCTTCTTCGTTAAGTAAAGGAATTACTATCGAAAGGTTCATAGGTGGTTATGATGAATTCCTCTCAAAAGTACAATTTTTAGATATTAATAAGCGGGTTGTGATTTTTTGAAAATCAGACCGCCTATAAGGCCAATGATCAATCCGGCGATGATGTTGAAAATCAAAATAAATGGATATGTGATCCAGAAATAATTGATCGTTCCATCGTACTGTTGTTGAATTTGTGCAGCCGTCATCTGGCCGTCAGCCTCAGCTTTCGCTTTGGTTACTTCGGCTATTTTGGTGGCAAATTCCGGATCCATTACGTTCGACAGGACCAAGGTGTAAACAACAGCGATAATTGCCGAGACCAGAGCGATGCCAGCCCCTAGTTTTAAAGCCTGACCTAATGCGAGGTAACCTCCATTTGCCTTTCGGAAACTGATAATTCCCCAAATGATCACCGCAACCATAATTACGATACTGATAACCGTATTCGACGGATCTTGGGAATAATGGGCATCCATTGTATAAAGCATTATACCGAATACAACACTGATAAGCCCTAGTATAAGGCCGAAGTTAAGTGAGTATTTCCCTATTTTTGGTTGGTTTTCTTCCATAATTTCTGTTTTTAGGTTATTAGTTTGTTAGTGTTGATTGGCATTTATTTGTTACAATTAAAGATAGCTAATTTTATATTCATTTTTAGCAACTTACATTGCCCTATGTTAGAAAAATGATTAAATTTGCAGCCGCTAAAATTAGGTACTGTAGGCATGAGAAAAGATATTCACCCTAAAAATTACAGATTAGTGGCCTTTAAAGATATGTCTAATGAAGACGTATTCATTACCAAGTCCGCTGCTGAGACTAAAGAGACCATTACCATAGAAGGTGTAGATTATCCCTTGATTAAATTGGAGATCTCCAGGACGTCTCATCCTTTTTATACCGGTAAAGCCAAATTGGTTGATACCGCAGGTAGGATTGATAAGTTTAAAAGCAAGTACGATAAATTCAAGAAAGCAAAGCCAGCTTCTGAGACAGCTCCCAGTGAAGCCAGTTCCCAGGAGGAATAATACATTTGCTTTAAAATAATATACTTGCGCCCTCGATTTCCATCGGGGGCGTTATTTTTTTAATTTTATCCAAAATTCCTTAAATGAATTATATTCTCTTCGATGGTCCGGTTCGAAATTCTCTGCTTCCCTTTACATTCACAAGACCGGTGGCCGATATTCGGATCGGTATTTTGACCATACGGGAAAAATGGGAAACCTATCTCGACGCAAAGACCAGCAGTAAGACTGAGGATTATCTCTCTGTTAAGTACCCTATGTTGGTTGAAACGGAAAATGTCCTGATCAACGCCTCCTATCTCCCCGATCCTGTGCTAGTGGAAAATATTCTTGAATTGGGGCCGGATGAGGCCTTATTAGATGGGGATGAAATTATTGCATACCGCAGTAAGGACCCTTTGGGAGAACCCAATTTGAATGGATTAAAGCTAAAAAAGTTTAAAACGGACTGTTTCCGGATTCAAAAGACCTGGGACATTTTTTCGAAGAATGGTGAGGCACTGCAGGCCGATTTTGATCTAATTACCAGTGGCAGAAAAAGCATGCCTATTTCCAATACCAACAGAATCACCAACCCGGACTCGATTTTTCTTGAAGAAGGCGCCATAGTGGAGCACAGTATTTTAAACGCTGCCGAAGGACCGATCTATTTGGGAAAAAATTCGGAGGTCATGGAAGGGAATATGATCCGGGGCGGATTTGCTCTTTGCGAAAAGGCGGTGGTAAAAATGGGTGCAAAGATCTACGGCCCAACCACGGTAGGACCTCATGGCAAAATTTGCGGTGAGGTTAACAATTCGGTGATTTTTGGGTATTCGAGCAAAGGACACGACGGCTACCTGGGAAATTCCGTATTGGGCGAATGGTGCAATATAGGGGCCGATTCAAATAATTCCAATTTGAAAAATAACTACGCCAAAGTTAGAATTTGGAATTACGACACTGAAAGTTTTGAGCAGACCGGATTGCAGTTCTGTGGCCTGATGATGGGCGATCACAGTAAAACAGCCATAAATACAATGTTTAATACGGGTACCGTTATTGGGGTGAACTCCAATATTTATGTACCTGGTTTTCCCAGGAATTTTATTCCCAGTTTCAGTTGGGGCGGTGCTACAGGATTCTCAAATTATCTCCCTAAAAAAGCATTTGAAGCCGCACAGGTGATGATGGCAAGAAGGGGTAAGGAATTCAATGAAATTGAAGCCGATATACTAAACCATGTGTTTGAGATCACAAAAAAATGGCGCAATTATGCGCGTTAGACTGCGAAAATTGGCATTTTTTCACCATTAAGATCATATGTGTGGAAGTTGGTATATTTGCAGGCTTTTCAATTCTTAGCGAATTATGAGAAAAAAAGTGGCATTCCACACCCTGGGTTGTAAGTTGAATTTCTCTGAAACGTCAACAATAGCGCGTCAGTTTGAAGGCGAGGGTTTTGATCGGGTGTCGTTCGACGCAGCCGCCGATGTATACGTCATCAACACTTGTTCAGTTACCGAAAATGCCGACAGACAATTCAAATCTGTTGTCAGGCAGGCTCTTCGGATAAATCCGGACGCATTTATTGCTGCGATTGGCTGCTATGCTCAACTAAAACCGGAAGAATTGGCTGCAATAGATGGAGTTGACCTGGTTTTAGGAGCAACCGAAAAATTCAATCTAACGGCCTATCTGGATGATTTGACCAAGAATTACGAGGGTAAAATCCATGCCTGCGAAATAGAAGATGCCGACTTTTATGTGGGAAGTTATGCAATTGGCGACAGGACGCGTGCATTTCTCAAAGTTCAGGATGGGTGCGATTATAAGTGCAGCTTCTGTACTATACCGCTTGCAAGAGGTATTTCCAGAAGTGACACGCTTGATAATGTATTGAAAAATGCCAAAGAGATCTCCGACCAGGGGATCAAGGAAATTGTGCTTACAGGGGTAAATATCGGTGACTACGGAAAAGGGGAATTCGGCAATAAAAAACACGATCACACCTTTTGCGATCTAATAAAGGCCCTGGATAAGGTTGAAGGTATACAGCGGATGCGAATTTCATCTATAGAACCCAATCTATTAGAAAAGGAAATTATAGACCTGGTGGCCTCAAGCGAGAAATTTGCGCCTCATTTTCACATTCCGCTTCAGAGTGGCAGCGATAAGATATTAAAACAAATGCGCAGAAGATACCAGAGTGATCTTTACGCAAAGAAAGTAGTTCAAATTAAACAGCTGATGCCTAATGCCTGCATTGGAGTAGATGTTATTGTAGGGTTTCCCGGCGAGTCCGACGAACACTTTTTGGAAACGTATCAATTTTTAAACGAATTGGATATTTCTTACCTCCATGTGTTTACCTATTCCGAAAGAGACAATACCCCGGCAGCCAATATGGAGGATATTATTCCAGTGGCAGTGAGAAAGAAAAGAAGCAAGCTGCTTAGAGGGCTATCGGCTAAGAAACGAAGAGCTTTCTACCAATCGCAGTTGGGAACCCGGCGAACGGTACTGTTAGAAGGGGAGAACAAAGCAGGCTATATGTACGGATTTACCGAAAATTATATTAGAGTAAAGACGCCCTGGAATCCGGAATTGGTGAACAAGCTCATCGATGTTAATTTGACAGAGATTGATGATGAGGGCATGGTTAGGTACGAATTGGTTCATTCTGAATTGGCCGTGAAATAAAAAACCCGGCCAGAAGGCCAGGTTTTAATATTTTGTTTGATACTTGCTAAAACAAGAATCCCTATTTTTTCAGATTCGAATACCTACGGGAAGCATTTCTTTATATTGTCTGTTCTTTCTTAAAAATCCTGCAATTTGAGGACTGGTTGGGACTACCCTGAGGTTTTGTCCTTGAATGTGGTGAAGCACCCCCTTAATAAATTCTTCTTTAAAGCCATCTTTTGAAATTTCTTCCGGAATTACCAGCTTGGTAAGGAATACTTTGCGCTCCTGCGAGGAGTATTCAATTTTGGCTAAATGCCCGTCAACCTTAGTTTCAAATTGTCGTAAGAAACTATTGTCCTTAATTGTTACTTCACTCATATAGTTTGAATTTAGTTTGGTTTCAGATAAAAAAATTACGATGAAAACTTTCCCGTAATTTTTTAAATTTTGTACCCAGAGGTATTATTTTACAACCAGCATACAAAAGTAGCTAAAAAATTGCTAAATTCCTAGAAATAACCATGTTTAACAACGTATGTCCCAAACAAAAGTTCCGGTCTACCTGATGCCGGGAATGGCGGCAAATTCGTCTATTTTCAAGAACATTCAATTACCCGATGACCGGTTTGAAACTCATCGGCTGGAATGGTTCGTACCCGACAGAGGAATGACACTCAGCGAATATGCACAAGTGATGTGTGCTAACATTAAGCATGAGAATCCGGTACTTGTTGGAGTTTCATTTGGAGGCATATTGGTTCAGGAAATAGCCAGGCATGTACAAGCGCGCAAGGTCATAATAATATCCAGTGTGAAAAGTAAAAGAGAACTGCCAAAGCGTCTCATTTTTGCCAAGTATACCAAGATACACAAGCTTCTTCCTACCGGATTGGTGAACAATGTTGAACTCCTGGCGAAATACGCTTTCGGTGAAATTGTTACGAGGCGCCTGGAGCTCTATGAACAATATTTATCGATTCGCGATAAATACTACCTGGATTGGGCCATTGATCAGATGGTGCATTGGAATCAGGTAGAATACGATCCGGATGTGATACATATTCACGGAGATAGAGATGCGGTTTTTCCCATTCAGCATATTAAGAATTGCATTCGGATTGAAAAGGGATCTCATATCATGATCCTCAACCGGTCTAATTGGTTTAATCAACGATTACCTACAATTATTTTGGAAGAAGGGAGTTCTATTTAATACCTTTGAGTAAACAATCAATAATAGTACAATGGGGTTGATGAAGAAAATATTGATGATTTTGGGTGTGGTTTTTGTTATCAGCACCCTGGTTTTTGCCGTGCAGAGAAACCCGCTGGATATGGCAGAAATAGAATTGGAAGATACCGATAAAGATGGGGATAAAAACGTGGCTCAGGAATACAAAATTTCCTCTATTGATATACCGGAAGATCTGAGATTTGCCGGCGAAAAAGTACCTCAGGAAGATCCTGAGATCATGGAGCGAATAGACCGCGAATTCCTGGTAAATACATATTGGCAGTCCAATGCACTGTTATTGATGAAACGCTCGCACAAGTTTTTTCCTATCATCGAGCCCATCTTGAAAAAAAATGGTGTTCCTGAAGATTTCAAATATCTGGCTGTGGCAGAGAGCGGGTTGCAGAATAGTGTATCACATGCCGGTGCCACGGGTTTTTGGCAAATAATGAAACCTACGGCCCGCGAATACGGCTTGGAGGTAAATGCGAATGTGGATGAACGCTACCACCTTGCAAAGTCGACAGAAGTAGCTTGCAGGTACCTTAAAAAATACAAGAAAAAATACGGTAGCTGGACACTGGCGGCAGCAGTTTACAATGCAGGCACGGGATCTATTAACAGGTATATGAAAATACAACAGGTAGATGATTACTACGATCTACTTCTCGGCGAAGAGACCGGTCGTTATGTCTTTCGCATACTGGCCATCAAGGAAATCCTCAGCAATCCAGATAAGTACGGATTCGAAATAGAAAACCAGGATCTTTATAATGCTGTACCCACCTTTAATGTGGAGGTAGATAAACCTATAGAGAATTTTGCGGAATTTGCAGAGCAGTACGGTATAAGCTATAAGATCTTAAAGTGGCATAATCCGTGGTTGAGAGAACCTCATCTCAACAATACAACAGCTAAGAAATATATTATTCAAATCCCTAACAAAGGTTACTACAGTACCGGGAGATAGGATCAGATGCGCTTCATCTGTTGCTGCATCATCTTGATTTGCTCCGTAAGCATATTGTTTTTATCCAGTTTTTTAGCTTCCTGAAGAAGGGTGGTAGCCTCTCTTTTTCGCCTTTTTTGCATGGCGATCCCCGCCAGGCTGAGTTTAGCCATTGCCACGTCGTATCCCATATTTAAACCCAATTTGAGTGCCTTCTTGAAATACTTCTCGGCGGTGGTCAGGTTTTTTTGAGAATAAATAATGCCGTAAAGGTAGTTGTAGTAGCCCTGTTGTTTTTGGGTTAGCGCAGTCTCGGGATTTTTAATTTTTTCCAGCCATTTCTGGGTACCGTCTAAATCTTGTTTACGCATTCTCAAGAAGGCCAGCAAGATCATTTCATTTCTGAAAAAGAGAAAAACAAAGACAGCTGAGATAAGGATTATGAAAATACCGTTCCCGATATTGCCTTCTACAAATTGATAGACCGCATACGCAATTAACAATCCTGCTATAACTATTTTTATATACTTATTGAACATGTTAATCCTGAATTAATTTGTAAGTAGTAATAGAACGCACCGTGGTAGGTATTTCCGTATCTCCCGTAAAATCTGTAATCGCCGTACCTTCTGAGAATCCTTCTACCTGCATGTTGAGGATAAAACCGGATTTGGCATCGGCGGTGATCGTAGTCTCTTGTTTTCCGGTCAGTGACATACTCGTTCCCGTACTGACTATATTCATGGTAATATCTGCTTCTCCTGTGATATGGTTTTGTGAATTGGTAACTGTCTCGAGTTTCCATAAATTCTTAGCTGAGAGCTTGCCTGAATATTCATTTTCCCATTGGTTAGTAATACTGTCAGTATGCTCGGGATAGATATAGGTCATTTGTTCAAAACTACTGGATAACGCTTCGGATCCAAACTCGCCTCTGAGTGATTCCTTCAAGGCGTTTTTTGACGGCTCATCTGTTAAACCGGCGGCATCTGTCATCTTCGTAATCAAACTATCACCTCCATTGACTTCGATTATGTTTCCGCTTTTAGCGAGTACTATCTGAATAGGCACGTTTAGCAAGCTGTTAAAAATCTTGGATTGTACATTGTCATCTATCAGCTCCCTGGCATTTACATCCATTAACTCTCCCTGAAGATTTGATTTCATGCGCATACCCAAATCCAAAAAGGACATATCTATTTCAAAAATATTCTCCTTTATGGCGGTCACCTCAAATTCCATCAACCCTCTGATATTGTTTTCCAGTTCGTGGGAAACACCCTCAATTTGCTGGGTTATATATTGAGTAGCGTTCTGTTCAACCACAAATTTATCACCTATTTTCAGGTTGTAGTGAAGTGTGGGCTGCCCCCATGAGGCCAGGCATATAAGGACGAAAAACAGACTGTGGAATAATCTTGGCATTGGGCGGGGTTCGACGCTTTTTTAATGCCGCAAAAGTAATAAAACTATCCGAATTATTTTTTTGTTTCCAATTTGGCAAAGCAAAAACTCTTTGTATATTTGCGCCCAGATTTTGCAATCCTGTTTTTTCTTGATTGACGCTATCTACAGTAAAAATTCTCAGGAATGAAAAGAACATATCAGCCATCTAAGAGGAAGAGAAGAAATAAGCACGGATTCAGAGAGCGAATGTCTTCTGTGAATGGACGCAAAATATTGGCCAGGAGAAGGGCTAAAGGAAGAAAGAAATTAAGTGTATCTTCAGAGCACAGACACAAAAAATAATGACAGAGACATTTATAAATAATTCAGGTGTTACTTTCTCCAAGTAGCACCTTTTTTTTATGCAATTATTATAAAAAACCAAGAATTAAGAATGCCCAAAAGAAAAGACATAAAAACGGTTCTTATTATCGGATCAGGACCGATTATCATCGGTCAGGCCTGCGAATTTGATTATTCAGGTTCCCAATCCTTGCGCTCGCTTCGTGAAGATGGCATAAAGACAATCCTTATTAACAGTAATCCTGCAACGATCATGACCGATCCGGCTATGGCAGATCATGTGTACCTCTGGCCGCTGACTACCAAGTCTATTATAGAAATACTCAAGTTACACCCGGATATTGATGCGGTATTGCCTACCATGGGAGGTCAAACAGCACTTAATTTATGTATTGAAGCCGATGATAAAGGTATTTGGGAAGATTTTGGTGTGGAACTAATTGGCGTCGATATTGAAGCGATCAATATTACCGAGGATCGCGAAAAGTTTAGAGAACTAATGATGAAAATTGGGGTAGGGGTACCTCCCCAGGCTTCGGCCACTTCGTTTTTAGAAGGAAAAGAGATTGCGCAGGAATTCGGCTTTCCTTTGGTTATTAGGGCTTCGTATACACTTGGCGGAGCCGGAGCATCGATCGTTTACAAGGCTGAGGACTTCGATGGACTTCTGAGTCGTGGTTTGGAAGTCTCTCCGATACACGAGGTAATGATCGATAAAGCACTCATAGGCTGGAAGGAATTTGAATTGGAATTGCTTCGGGATAAGAATGATAATGTGGTGATTATCTGTACCATTGAAAACATGGACCCCATGGGTATCCACACTGGAGACTCTATAACAGTGGCTCCGGCCATGACACTTTCAGACACTACTTACCAGCGCATGCGGGATATGGCCATCAAAATGATGCGAAATATCGGTGATTTTGCTGGTGGATGTAATGTACAGTTTGCAGTGAGCCCGGACGAAAAGGAAGATATAATTGCCATAGAAATTAATCCGCGGGTCTCCAGGTCCTCGGCACTTGCTTCGAAAGCTACTGGCTACCCTATTGCCAAGGTAGCTACCAAATTGGCGATGGGATACACTTTGGATGAACTGGACAACCAGATTACCCAGTCGACTTCGGCACTGTTCGAACCGACCCTGGACTATGTTATTGTAAAAATTCCCCGTTGGAATTTCGACAAGTTTGAGGGATCGGACCGGACATTAGGCCTCCAGATGAAATCAGTTGGAGAGGTAATGGGTATTGGCCGTTCGTTTCAGGAAGCACTTCACAAAGCCACTCAGTCGCTGGAAATTAAGCGCAACGGCCTAGGAGCCGATGGTAAGGGATATAAGGACTACGACAAGATCATCAGGAAACTCACCATTCCCAGCTGGGACCGTGTATTTGTAATTTATGATGCCATTCAATTGGGCATTCCGCTAAGCAGGATCCACGAGATCACCAAAATAGATATGTGGTTCCTCAAACAATATGAAGAATTGCATTATTTGGAAAAGGAGATTACCAAATATACCATCGAAAGCCTGCCTAAAGCGCTTCTTTTAGAAGGAAAACAAAAAGGTTTTGCAGACAGGCAGATCGCGCATATGCTCGACTGTTATGAGTCTGAAGTGCATAAAAAAAGAATGGAGCTGGATATTCATCGCGTGTACAAACTAGTGGATACCTGCGCAGCGGAATTTAAGGCGATGACGCCCTATTATTATTCCACTTTTGAGGATGAGATTGAGACTGCCGAAGGCGAGCGTTATGTGGCCAATGACAGTGAGGTAACAGACCGTAAGAAGATCGTAGTACTGGGCTCGGGACCTAACCGTATAGGCCAGGGTATCGAATTTGACTATTGCTGCGTTCACGGAGTTTTGGCTGCGGCAGAATGCGGTTATGAGACTATAATGATCAATTGTAACCCCGAAACGGTATCTACGGATTTTGATACGGCCGATAAGCTCTATTTCGAACCCGTATTCTGGGAACATATTTATGATATAATCAGACATGAAAAACCGGAAGGGGTTATAGTTCAACTCGGTGGTCAGACGGCGCTAAAGCTCGCTGAGAAACTCGATAAGTACGGCATCAAGATTATGGGGACAAGTTTTAAATCGCTCGACCTGGCCGAAGACCGTGGTAGTTTCTCACGCCTGTTAAAGGACGAAAACATACCATACCCTCCATTTGGGGTTGCAGAAAGTGCCGATGAAGCCCTGGAACTGGCCAAGGATTTAAAATTCCCTCTCCTGGTGCGCCCTTCTTATGTTCTGGGCGGTCAGGGTATGAAAATTGTAATAAACGAGACAGAACTCGAGGAACACGTGGTAGACCTGCTGCGTAAAATACCAAATAACAAATTATTGTTGGATCATTATCTGGATGGCGCCATTGAAGCAGAGGCCGATGCAATTTCCGATGGCAAGGATCTGTATATCATAGGTATCATGGAACATATAGAACCTTGTGGTATTCACTCCGGGGACTCCAATGCTACCTTGCCCCCGTTTAACCTGGGAGAATTTGTGATGCAGCAGATCAAAGACCACACAAAAACAATTGCCCTGGCCTTGAATACCGTTGGCCTTATCAATATTCAATTTGCCATTAAGGACGATATGGTATATATAATTGAGGCCAATCCAAGGGCCTCCAGAACGGTGCCATTTATTGCTAAAGCGTATGGGGAACCTTATGTTAATTACGCTACTAAGATCATGCTGGGTGAGAAAAAACTAAAGGATTTTGATTTTGACCCTCAGTTAGAAGGCTTTGCTATTAAACAACCCGTTTTCTCTTTCAACAAATTCCCGAATGTAAACAAGAATCTGGGGCCGGAAATGAAGAGTACCGGTGAGAGTATTTTGTTTATTGACAGTCTAAAGGACGATGAGTTCTACAATTTGTATACAAGGCGGAAAATGTATCTGAGCAAGTAAGCAATATGCGAATGCTTATAATTTAATTTACATTCACAGTACGCGGTATTTGAACTCATTCTTTGGAGAGATCGAGTTTAACCGAGACCTGTACTTCCCTGGCTATTTTTTTAAAAACTATTTTGGGGACTTCTACGCCGTGATCCTCTGGCCTGATTACAAATCCTGAATTCATAATAATACTGTTACCTTTTCTTCTGATTTGCACTTTGGCATTTAATTTTCTCGTAACACCGTGAATTGTAATTTTGCCACTTATTGTGTGTTCTGCGAAAACCTCATCGGTTTTGTCGAATTCAAGATTTTCAATACTTCCGCTAAATGTAGCTTTGGGAAATATATCGGACTCTAAATAATTCTCATTAAAATGTTCCTGCATTAACTTTCGGGGGAACGAGAAGTCCTTTATGAGCATAACCACCGCAAAATTTCCTGATTCGAGGTCAATGATGGCGTTTACTTCCTTGTTTAGTCCGTCTATATCCTCGAGTGGGGTAGAGGCATTAAAATGTATCTCCCCTTCGGAGGTCTTATACCTGGTTTGAGCATAAGAAATGCCAACACTGAATAATAAAGACACAAAAATTAGAACGATACTTCTCATTGAGCAGGATTATGAGTCTGCCTAACCTATTTCAATTATAATACCAAACGCATATAAAGGCGTTTTCTTTCCCATAAGATGGTAATAATATAATGAGGTTGCGGTTTCTTTAGATTTAGGTGGTCCGAACGTATAATTATGGCTTAAGAATAAGGTAAAATAATTATTTGTAAGTTTAATTGATCAATGTGCTTATTTGGGATTCGCACTAAAAAACAATCGCTATGAAAACTTATAAATGGATCCTATTATGGCTCTTAGTGCCGGTAATTTGTTATTCACAGGATGAACTGCTCGATCAAATAGACAAGGAAGACAGCATCCAGTTGGCGCAGGCCGCCTTTAAGGGATTGAAAATTGTCAATTTCGAGTCTACAAAATTGGTTAACCGGCGTGAATTATACTTTATTATATCTCATCGATTTGGCAGTATTAAGAACGGATTTGATGATTTCTTCGGCCTGGACGTGGCCAATACACGCCTGCAATTAATTTATGGATTTACAGATGGTTTTAACCTGAGCATTTCCCGTCATTCATTTAACAAAACCTATGAAATTAATAGCAAATACAGGTTTGCGAAACAGCAAAATAATTTTCCGATTACGCTAGTGGGTTACAGCCAGTTTGCTATTAACACCTTGTTGGAAGAAGCGCTGATCTTAAGGCCTGTGGATTTCAGCGACAGGATTTCCGTAACTCAGCAAATTCTCATTTCCAGAAAGGTCACCGAAAGGCTATCGCTGGAACTGATACCCACCTATTTTTATGAAGGTTATGTGGACTACGATCCGCAAGACAATAACCAATTTGCACTTGGAATCGGTGGGCGCTATAAGGTTAGCAAAAGATGGAGTATAAATGTGGATTACGGATGGCATTTAAACAGGGCAAG
>JBPCUI010000056.1:0-3407 GCA_051011235.1 Flavobacteriaceae bacterium | reverse complement strand
TCGATGATGTTGTTATTGGCAGTGTGGTGAGCATAAAGGGTGAATGGATCCATGTTCTAACAGCCGACGGCTTTGAAATGCAATTCCACAAAGAAGAACTCATTTTACACCGGGACGACAGCAGTATTGAGATTAGCGCGGATGAAGCTGCTATCGCACAGAAGGAAGGAGAATACGGCAGTAAGAAGAGAACAGCGACACCCAAAAAAGCCAGGAGTAGTGAGCTGCCGGCAATGGAGGTTGATTTGCACATCGATAAATTAGTTGAACGCCCTGATCGGATGTCTACTTATGACGTATTGGATCACCAATTAGAAACTGCGCGAAGACAATTGGAATTTGCCCAAAAAAAAGGTATTTCACGCGTTATTTTTATCCATGGCGTCGGCGAAGGGATACTCAAAACAGAATTGCAGTTCCTGTTTAAAAATTACAGCAATATTCAATATCGGGATGCCAGTTTTAGAAAATATGGGCTCGGGGCCACAGAAGTTCTCATTATCCATAAGAAATAAAACTATTCCTCCTGGGTGGTGATTGTACCGAAACTGTCGATGTTTAAATCCGTTATACGTTCACCCTGACTGTTAACTAGTGAGACTCCACTTAGTTCGATGCTGTGCTCATAAATCGTAGTATCGGTCTCGCTCTGAATTGTTGTGATAAAGACCTCTCCGCCCTCGGCGAGAATTTCCTCCAGCACTACAGGGGTTACCGGTGGAACCTGGTCACAGAAATAATTTGAAGACACATCATCAGAAAAAGTCCGGTAGGTTATCTGAGACTGTCCCGGAACGGTGCTGACGATAGTCCCATCGGAAGGTTCATTTTTCAGGATCCCGCTTTGGAGCTCCAATAAGAGTGCCTCAGCGGTATTGAGCTTAAAGAAAAAGGTGCTGCTAATATCTGTAGATGACTCACAGAATTGAATGCTTGCACTGTTAAAATCGATGGTTTCGATCTGCAGATCGCCGTCATTACAAGCGATAAGAAATAGGAGAAAGAGCGTCAGAAAACTTCTAAACATGCCCCAAATTTAAACGAAATTCAATGGATTTTCCTAGTGCTTTCCTTCTAATTTAAGATGATTTTATCAATATTTGGGTTAATTTTGATGAATCCTAATAAACTACTTCTTCCAAATGCAAAATGTTTACCTTGATAATGCGGCAACTACCCGTGTTCGTCCTAGTGTTATAGATAAAATGCAGGATATTCTCGCAAATCATTACGGCAATCCTTCTTCTACACATGCATTTGGAAGGCCCGCTAAAACAGCTATTGAAAAGGCCAGGAAATCAATTGCCAAAGTCCTTAATGCTCATCCTTCGGAAATCATTTTTACATCTGGTGGAACAGAGGCAGACAATATGATACTTCGAAGTGCGGTCCGTGATCTTGGAGTAAAAACCATCCTGACATCCAGGATTGAACATCACGCTGTACTTCATACGGTTGAAGAATTGGCCAGGGATTACGATCTTCAGATCGCTTATGTAAACCTGGATGAAGGTGGGGCTCCCGACCTAACTCATCTTGAAGCCCTGTTGAAGGCCGATTCCGCCAAAAAATTGGTCAGCTTAATGCATATCAACAACGAAATTGGTACCATGATCGATATTAATGTGGTATGTGAGCTCTGTAAAAAATACGATGCATTATTTCATTCAGATACCGTACAGTCCATTGGCCATTACAGCTGGGATGTAAAGAAAATCCCCGTTGATTTTATGACCGCCGCCGCACACAAATTTCACGGCCCTAAAGGTGTTGGGTTTGCCTACGTTCGAAAAAACTCAGGCTTAAATCCGCTTATTTTTGGAGGTGCGCAGGAACGCGGGCTACGTGCGGGTACCGAGCCTTTACACAATATTGTTGGACTCGAAGAGGCATTTCTCAAGGCTTATGAACATCTGGAAGAGGAACAGGAATATGTTGGCGGGTTGAAAATGTACTTTATTGAACAGATGCAAAAGGCAATACCTGAGGCTAAATTCAATGGGTACTCCGCAGATCCGGATCGGAGCACTTACACTATGGCCAACGTTTGCCTGCCCTTTAGTGAAGAGCAGGCCCTGATGTTGTTGTTCCACCTCGACCTAAAAGGCATTGCCTGCTCCAAGGGCAGTGCGTGCCAGTCGGGTAGCAGTCAGGGATCGCATGTACTTACAGCAATACTCTCTGAAGAAGATCTTAAAAAACCATCTCTTCGCTTCTCATTTTCCATATACAATACAAAAGAGGAAGTGGATTATGTAGTCAGTGTACTCAAAGAATTTATGGTGGCCTAAGCGTTTTTCAGAATTACTTCTTTTACCGCTCTTTGTCGTATGGGAATTTGCGGGTCATTTTCTTCATCATCTTATCGATAAGATCTTCAGTGTTTTTCCCCGATTTTTTTGTGATCTCATTTTCGTATTTCCAAAGCAACTTGCCGGTTTTGCCATCACTTATCTTAATCCCGATACGACCGTAATTGGCATCACCAAGAAAGTAATCAATAATGCCGTAATCGGCAGGAATACCCTGTGATAACAGGATCTTCAGATTCAGATTACCACTTATAATACCATCGACCTTCAGGATTTCACTCAATTGCTTAATAGTATAGGTGTCTATGTTCTTGTAATCAATGTTATTTTGAGCCAACACAGCGTTTGTATTCTTTGTATTCTGAAATTCGACAGAAAATTTCTTTTTCTTTTTGCCCCGCCCGAAATAAGTTTCTAAGGCATTCTGCACGGCATAACCCTCAATTTCTTCCAGCCTTTTAAAGTCTTCTTTGGAACTGTTTTCCTCTAATTCCAGGGAAGTGAAGAATGGAATAATAGCAAGTTTCCTGTGATCCCTGCTCAACTCATCAAATTTATTGCTCTCGTATAAGCCCTTTTGCCCATAAGCGGGTATAAGCATAAATATTGCCAAACAAAAGAATATTACTTTCATAGTGTCCTATACTAAAACCGCATACTAAACTTAATATTAAATAAGCGGGAGGTCATAAAATTTGGAACAGCAAATTGCTGTTTGCTGTCCACATCTCTTACCCAGGTATTGGTTATGGCATTTTGATTGTTAAAAAGGTTGAATATCTCAAATCCCACAACTAATTCTTTAAAACTGTACAGCCAATGGTTTTCCGGGTACCTGTTTTCAGCATCCACAAAAATATGTGAAATTCCTAAATCTGCCCTTTTATAATCTCTTAATCTATTCTGAAATTCATAGGGATCTGCATAACTTGGAGATCCACCGGGTAGTCCGGTGTTGTATACGAGATTCAAATACATCCTTAGATTTGGGATTGTAGGAATATAATCCTGGAATAAAATGCCTACGTGGAGTCTTTGATCGGTTGGTCGGGAAATATAACCCCGGTCATCAATATTCTCCTCCGTTTTAAGAAA
>JBPCUI010000055.1:0-12513 GCA_051011235.1 Flavobacteriaceae bacterium | reverse complement strand
ATTTTGGTCTGTAACTAAGCCTGTTAATCCTTCTTTCATGTCACCGGGCTGATCGATACTCATTACCAGTCTGTTCATCTGGCGGTTGAGTAGGCTTCCCCCTTCCGGATTTATTAGGACACCTATCGGAGCATATTGGATCCCCTGTTCACTGTTCTTGGAACTACTTACATAAACTGATTTTATTGTATAAGAGGACTCTCCGTAGTTTTGCATCCAACGGGTATACGCCCTTATGTAATATTTTCCGGGTTTTAACTTTTTAGGTAGCTGAATGTTGCCTGTAAACAATCCCTCCTCAATAGGGTGATATTGCTTTTTAACCACCTCAGCATTTTCATTTAGTAACTCAACTTTTAAAACCTTGCTTTTATTGGATCTGGATCCTTGAGGCCCTGTGAGCAGATAGCCTTTAAAAAAAAGCCGGCTCTTATTGAAAACCACATCATTGGAGAGATGCAGGAACACTTTTTCCTGCCAGGTAAGCAGGGAATCCCTTGTTGAGTTCTGAAGCCAGGAGGTTTTTTCGTTTTCTGCCAATTCGGAAAACCTAAGTTGGCTATTGCTCATTTGAGCGGTAGAGATACTCACAAATAATGAGGTCAGGGCAAAAAAAGCAAAAAGTGTTCTCATAGGAAAAGGTCTTTGGCGTGATCAAATTATTAAGCAGAAAATACTGAATTAATCCGACAAAAAAAAGACACAAACACTATACCAAATATAGAATATACATCTCATTTATTATCTGGCCAATGGGGATCCGCAAAAAACATGTGAGAAGTGCTGGTTGGAAGCTACTCCGGATATTCCACTCGAAGGTGATAGATATTGGTAAGCTTTTGTTTTAATACCTTTTTAACCGACTGGATCTCCTTAAATGTAATATTGGCATTGAGGAACTGCCGGTTGTTCATTTGGCCGTTTACAATTTTCTCAACAAATTCCTCGATGATAGGATACGTTGGATTGGTTAAGCTTTTCGAAGCGGCTTCCACGGCATCTGACATCATAAGGATCGCTGTTTCTTTTGAAAAAGGAATGGGACCCGGATATTTAAATTGAGATTCCTTAAAATCCTCACCTAATTCTTGTTGCTTTTTGTAGAAATAGTATACATAAGTGGTCCCGTGATGCGTGCGGATGAAGTCGATAACCCGGTCTGGTAATTTATTTTTCCGCGCTATTTCGATCCCCTGAATAACATGGTCTATAATGATCTTTGCGCTTTCCTTTGGTCTAAGATCGTCATGGGGGTTGATACTGGTCTCCTGATTTTCTGTGAAGTAAGCCGGCTTATTCATTTTGCCGATATCGTGGTAAAGGGCCCCTACCCTGACCAACATTGCGTTTGCTCCTACCTCGTTTGCAGAAGCCTCGGCCAGATTTGCGACCTGTAAACTGTGGTGAAATGTACCCGGTGCTTTGTTAGCCAGTTCTTTTAATAATCGGGAGTTGGTATCGGATAACTCCAGCAGGGAAACATCGGAAACCAAACCAAATATCTTCTCATAGATATAGATAAGCGGTTGGGCAAACAATGTGATCATACCGTTGAGCAGGAAAAATCCAAAAGTATACGGGTTGATGCTATCCAGCGATCCTTCCTGAATGACATAAAACGCAAAATAACCCAGCATATAAATAAGGGTAATTTGTCCCACGGATATAAAGAGATTCGCTCTTTTATAAAGTTCAGATACGGTCAGAATAGTTACGATCCCAGCAACGATTTGTAAAAAAATATATTCGAAACTGTTGGGGACTACAAATCCGAGAACAAGGACGGTAAGCACATGAACGAAAAGTCCAAGACGGGCATCGAAAAATGTTTTCAGGATCAGGGGCAGGATACAGAGCGGAACAACAAAAACATATGCCTCATTGTACTTTATTACCAGCGTGGTAATAAATACCATTAACAAAATATTGAAAAATATAAAAGTAACTTTTACATTATTTCTAAAAACTTCGGGCCTGTACTTTTTTAGAAAAAGCAGGAGCATCATCAAAACCAAAGCCACCAGAATGGCATAGCCCGCAAGAATAAAAAGGAAATTGCTCTCTGTCCACAATTCAGATTCGTATTCGGCCTTAAGTGAAGCCAGAATCTTAAGGTTCTCGGCTTCCACCACCGCACCTTTAGCAATGATGAGCATACCTTCATCTACACTGCCTCGTGTGAGCGAGATTTTTGAAAACTCTTCATCAAGGGTTCTTTGAGAGAGTTCCTCATCATAACTGACATTTGGGCGGAGTATATCAAAAAACAACTTCTCGTATTCCTTATCAAAACGCCCCAGCGATCTGCTGCCGAGAAGTTCGTCCATCATCTCGTCTGTATCAACTATGCTTAACAATTCAGAAGTGTCCAAAAATATGGCCTCGTTATTTTTAACGAGATACAGCTTATTCTTGGTGGATTTGTCCTGGGTATTCTCCAGAAGTCCGTAAGTATATATTTCATCAAGAATTTCCTGGCCTGCACTTTTGAGATTCGCCATTTGCCTGGTGGAATATCTCTCCTTAGAAAAAACCTTTGGAAAGCCCTGATCATAATTTGTCTGAACTTCATCGACCACCGACGGGTCAAATGTGTAATAGTCTATCTGTTTATTTTCAATTTCCTGTTTTTCTTTGGAAATTTCTTCCGGAGTCTTCTTAATGGTAAAGTCAAATGGGGCATATAGATTTTCGTATTGCCAGGGTTTTCCTTTCTGGAATTCATATTTGAATTTCCCACCCCTGGGAAAAAAGAATACAATACAACCAACGGTCAGGAAATAGAGGAAATACTTATATATGGACGACTGATTCTTGTAAATGGTATCTAAGGAATTCCCCATTGAGCTCGGTTCTTTGCCAAAAATAGAAAATTAAACTTTTAAGAAGGAAGCAGCAGGCCGGGATGAACATTAATTTATTAATTTCGCATTGTCAATTTAAGATAGAAACCAAACTAATAATCCGCAATAATGAGAGAGGTTGTCATCGTCTCTGTAGCCCGGACACCCATTGGAAGTTTTATGGGCTCATTGTCCGGCATTCCCGCTACCCAACTGGGAGCTTATGCAATTAAAGGCGCCTTAGAGAAAATAGACTTGAACCCGGATGCTATCCAAGAGGTGCTAATGGGTAATGTTGTACAAGCGGGAACAGGCCAGGCTCCGGCCAGACAGGCTGCTATTTACGCAGGAATACCGGATACGGTTCCCTGCACTACAATAAACAAGGTATGCGCATCGGGGATGAAGGCAATTATGCAAGCTGCTCAATCTATCGCCCTAGGTGATAATGACATTATTATTGCCGGTGGTATGGAGAACATGAGCCTTATTCCTCATTATGTCTACATGAGGAATCCACAAAAATTCGGTCCTGCCACTTTGATCGATGGAATGCAGCGAGATGGCCTGGTCGATGTTTATGACCAACACGCAATGGGTGTCTGTGCCGATGCCTGTGCGACGGAGTACAATTTTAGCCGGGAGGATCAAGACCAATTTGCAATTCAGTCGTATGAGCGGTCTGCAGCCGCCTGGAAATCAGGAAAATTTGCGGATGAAGTTATTCCGGTCGAGGTTCCGCAGAGAAGAGGGGAGCCTTTGGTGATATCGGAAGATGAGGAATTTAAAAATGTGAAGATTGAAAAAATACCGAATCTGAGACCGGCATTTACCAAAGAAGGCACTGTAACAGCTGCTAATGCATCTACGATCAATGACGGAGCGGCGGCGGTAGTTCTGATGAGCTCCGATAAGGCGAAGGAATTAGGCATAAAACCATTGGTGCGAATTAAAAGTTATGCAGATGCTGCACAGGAGCCCAAATGGTTTACTACAGCGCCTGCCAAGGCCTTGCCCAAGGCCCTGGACAAAGCCGGTATTTCAATCGAAGACGTGGATTATTTTGAATTTAACGAGGCCTTCGCAGTAGTAGGCCTTGCCAATATAAAATTACTGGGGTTATCCGATTCAAAGGTGAATGTAAACGGTGGGGCAGTGTCTCTAGGTCATCCGTTAGGATGTTCAGGAGCCCGGATAACCGCCACACTGATCAGCGTTCTAATTCAAAATAATGCCAAGATTGGCGCTGCTGCAATTTGCAATGGCGGCGGCGGTGCATCAGCTATTGTGTTGGAGAGAGTGTAATCGACTTATTGATTTAAGTGTATTTATGCCATACGGTATTTGCCATCTGAGTGTAGTTCCTGTTAGAATACTCGCTGATCATGCGAGTGAAATGTTGACCCAATTACTATACGGGGATCATTTTAGAATAACGGATACCAGAAAACACTGGACCAAGATCCAGATCGGATTTGATAAGTCGGAAGGATGGATCGGCACCAGGCAATTTGTGAGCATTGACAAAGCCCAATATAAAAATATTGAGCGAATCAATAAGCCCAAATTCTCCTCAGATCTTGTAGCTTTTGCCAGTGGTTCGAACGAGACATTGATCCCGATTCTGATGGGTTCTTCCATATCGAGCACAAAATTGTTTTCCCATAAATTTGAAGGTGCCTTTCTCAATGGATCAGGACAGAAATCCAATCTGGTTGCAACTGCTATGTACTATCTAAATGCACCATTTTTATGGGGTGGCAAAACTCCGTTTGGCATTGATGATGGCGGGCTTAGTCAAATGGTTTACAGAATTAACGGATACAATCTTCCGCGCCATGCATATGAACAGTCTAAAGAAGGTGAATCACTCAGTTTTATAGAAGAAAGCGAACCGGGCGACCTGGCCTTTTTTGATGACAAGGAAGGAAACATAGATCATGTCGGTATTATTATGAAAGATAATTTTATCATCCATGCTCATGGTAATGTTCGTGTAGATCGTTTAGATCATACGGGTATCTTTAATGTGGAAGATCGAACGTATAGCCATTCGCTGAGGGTGATCAAAAAGATCGTATAAAAAAACCCCGGCCTAATAGCCAGGGTTTCCCTTAATTTCTAATAATAGATTATTCCCCGAGAAGTTTCTTCATTTTTAAGAAATTCTCATTGTCTCCAAGAGCACCGTAAATATTCTTCAATTGTGTTAGAATTGCCTGGTTGTCGGGATTGGTTTTCAGTGCTGTTTCCAGAACAGTTGCACCTTCCCTGAAGAGATCGTCTTTTTGCTGCTTAAGTTCATCGTAGCGCGCAATATCGGCCCTGGAATTTCCAAGTGAATTCATATCATCGATCAGTCCGTTCCCTTCATTTACATAAGTGGTGGAAAGATTGAGAAGTGCATTTGTGTAACCGGGATTGATTTCCAAAGTTCTTTTATAAGCAGCTCTGGCTTCTTCAATATTTCCCTGTTCCATATTGATTACACCTATATTGTACTGAAGATCCGGATTATCTGGCGCCATGTTAGCAGCCTTTGCCATTAAGGTTTTGAATTTATCCTTATCGCCCAGCTTATAGTGTAAATTAGCCTCGTTAAGGATTAGATTTACGTCTTCCGGATAGGCTTGTCTCGCATCAGCATAGGCCTGCAAAGCTTTATCATCCTGTCCTAATTGGGTGTAAATCAAGGCGATATTCTTAATTATTTCCGCTTTCTTTGAAGGTGATTTATCATCTACGGGGTCTTTGTATTCCTTAGATTTAATCATAAGGTCCCTTTGCAACTCATCCATTTCCTCCACTTCACCGGTCTCCACATTGGTTGCCTTGTACACGGTAATACTACCGTCGTATCCCAAATCTCTTAACTCCTCATAGAACGGAAGAGCATCCTCATAATGCTGCCCGTTTACGGCACTGCTCGCAGCGTAATACAGGTAAATTGTATCCTGCGGGCTCAATTTATAAGCCATGTGAAGCTTTTCGGAAGCCTCCTTAAACTTTTTATTTTTGTTGTCTTCAACAGCAGCATTTATTATATCTGATGCCAGACTGGCAAGACCTTGCCTGGCTTCATCTGTATAGCGTTCCTTACCACTCTTCTCTTCTACATCAATAGTTTCGTTGAAGCAATGTATAGCAACATCAAAAGCAGACATATCTCCTTTTCTACCTAGATCTGCATAAATATTACCACGAGTCAGGTGATACTGCGCCTGAGTTCTTGCGTCGGCAGAGGCGACCATCCCGGACGCGGCCTCCAACGCGGTTTTGGCTCCAGCAGCATCCCCGTCTTTCAAGGCTTTATCTGCAGCTTTTATCTCGTTCTTCTGAGAAAATCCGACCAGGCTGAATGCCATGGCCATCATAATTAAAAACTTAGTTTTCATGGTGTATTAAATTTGTGAAATAGTGTTTATTATTATTTATTATTCTTTCGTATCCGCGGGAGTATCATCAATAGCCGTGCCATCTTCAGCGTTCACCTCCATGTTCATGATATCCGCCTGATCAAGATTATCTTCCTCTTTCATAACTTTGGCAACTGCTGCAATAGAATCGTTTTCTTTAATGTTGATCACCTTGACCCCTTGAGTAGCACGCCCCATAGTTCTGAGATCTTCAACATTCATTCGAATGGCAATTCCAGATTTATTTATAATCATAAGATCATCTGTATCCGAAACGTTTTTTATGGCTACCAGACCACCAGTCTTCTCAGTAATTGAAATGGTTTTAACGCCTTTCCCACCGCGGTTGGTAATGCGGTAATCATCAATGCTCGAGCGTTTACCATAACCATTTTCAGATACCACAAGGATCTCTTCATCAAAGTTATGTACTGAAATCATACCGATCACTTCATCTTCTTCATCAGCCAATTTAATTCCTCTTACACCACTTGCATTCCGCCCCATGGGTCTTGTCTTGCTCTCTTCGAACCGTATTGCTTTTCCCGACTTGAGACCCAGGAAAATCTGGCTTGTGCCGGTTGTCAGTTTTGCTTCGAGCAACTCGTCATCTTCCCTTATGTTTATTGCTATGATACCGTTCTGTCTGGGCCGTGAATACTGTTCGAGCGTTGTCTTCTTAACGGTACCTTTCTTTGTAGACATAATCACAAAATGATTATTTACGTACTCCTCATCTTTAAGATCCTGGGTACAGATAAAGGCTTTTACCTTATCGTCCTGTGCTATATTTATCAGGTTTTGAATTGCCCGACCCTTTGAAGTTCGGCTACCTTCAGGAATTTCAAAGACTCTCATCCAGAAACATTTTCCTTTCTGTGTAAAGAAAAGCATGTACTGGTGGTTTGTGCCCACAAATAGGTGTTCAAGAAAATCCTCGGTTCGCGTAGAGGATGCTTTCTGACCCACACCTCCCCTGTGTTGTGTTTTGTATTCGGTAAGAGGTGTACGTTTGATATAGCCTGCATGCGAGATGGTAATAACCACCTGCTCGTCTGGGATCATGTCTTCTATGCTTAGGTCTCCACCTGCAAAATTTATTTCAGAACGCCTTACATCACCGTATTTTTCTTTAACCTCCAGCAGCTCGCTTTTAATGATCTCCATTCTTCGGTCTTCATTCGCCAGGATGTCTTTAAGATCAGCTATGGTTACTATGATCTCGTTATATTCGGTTCTAAGTTTATCCTGTTCCAGACCCGTCAATTGTCTCAGTCGCATTTCTACGATCGCCTTGGCCTGAATTTCTGACAGCTTAAATCGTTTGATCAGATTTGCCCGTGCTTCATCGGCATTGGAAGAAGCTCTGATTATTGCAATTACTTCATCGATATTATCTGAAGCAATAATAAGTCCCTCGAGGATATGAGCGCGGTCTTCGGCTTTCTTTAGCTCGTATTTCGTCCGCCGCACAACAACTTCATGTCTGTGCTCTACAAAGTGCCGGATGATTTGCTTGATATTTAGCAATTCGGGCCTGCCTTTTACCAAAGCAATATTGTTGACACTAAAAGAGGACTGGAGCGCTGTGTACTTGTACAGTGTATTTAATACAATGTTCGGAATTGCATCTCTCTTGAGAATATAGACGATGCGCATCCCCTTTCGGTCCGATTCATCACGAATGGTAGAAATACCATCGATCTTTTTATCGTTGACCAGGTCGGCTGTCTTCTTGATCATATCCGCCTTGTTAACCTGATAAGGGATCTCTGTAACCACGATACTCTCCCTGCCATCGGATTCCTCAAAAGTGGCTTTTGCTCTCATGACAACTCGTCCCCGCCCTGTGTGAAAGGCTTCTTTAACCCCATCATAGCCGTAAATGATCCCGCCGGTTGGGAAATCAGGTGCCTTTATATGGGTGATTAGCTCGTCAATCTCAATAGAATTATTCTCAATATACGCCACGGTACCATCTACAACCTCCGTAAGATTATGTGGAGGCATATTCGTGGCCATCCCTACAGCTATTCCAGACGCACCGTTGATCAGCAAGTTTGGTATTCTCGTTGGAAGTACTTTTGGCTCTTCGAGAGAATCGTCAAAATTGAGTTGATGGTCTACGGTATCTTTATCAATATCAGAGAGCATTTCATCCGCTATCTTCCGCATACGGGCCTCTGTATATCGCATCGCTGCAGGACTATCGCCGTCCACGGAACCGAAATTCCCCTGCCCGTCGATCAGCATATATCTCAGGCTCCATTCCTGTGCCATACGTACCATTGTATCGTATACTGAGGTATCGCCATGAGGGTGATATTTACCAAGCACTTCCCCTACAATACGAGCAGATTTTTTATAAGAACTGTTGGAACGCACACCCAATTCGTGCATGCCGTAGAGAACTCTTCTGTGAACTGGTTTAAGACCATCCCTGACATCGGGAAGGGCACGTGACACAATGACCGACATTGAATAGTCAATGTAGGCCGATTTCATTTCATCTTCAATGTTAATAGGAATTAACTTTTCTCCTTCTGCCATATAAAAATGATATCGAATTTATGTAGTGAAAATATCAGGGCAATATACATAAAAACGAAGCTTTACAAGCCCCGTAGGGCTACTTTATTGAATAATTTATCAACACTTCACACCCCTGTTTTCGTTGATAATTCGGGTGTTAATTATTTTGTAAATCGGTGTTTTTTTCGTCATTTAGACCATGTTTATCGAATATAGGTACGGTATTTGACGTTCTTACGTTTAGAATTACTAATTTTATTGATGATTTAATGATAGTTTATGGATGATAATTTTTCACCTAGGGTTAAGGACGTAATTGCGTACAGTAAAGAGGAAGCATTAAGGCTGGGGCACGATTTTATCGGTACTGAGCATTTGATGCTTGGACTGTTGCGCGATGGGAACGGGAAGGCGATTAGCATTCTCGATGCCCTTGATGTGGACCTTGACCACTTGAGAAGAAAGGTGGAAATTTTAAGTCCGGCAAACCCGAATTCGGGCAATACACAAAAAGACAAAAAAAACCTGCATTTAACCAGGCAGGCAGAAAGGGCGCTGAAGACCACCTTCCTCGAGGCCAAACTATTTCAGAGTTCTTCAATAAATACAGCACATCTCCTTTTGTGCATCCTCAGGAATGAGAACGATCCCACTACAAAGCTGCTACATAAACTCAAAGTGGACTATGACGGGGTGAAGGATCAGTTTAAATCTATGATTACCAGCGAAGATGACTATTTGGAATCTCCAACTTCGGAGTCTTTCCCCAGTGATTCGGACGAACCGGCAGAGGGAAAGGAAAGCTCCTTTGGTAGCACATCTGGTCAGAAAGGGAGTAAGAAATCCAAGACTCCGGTTCTCGACAATTTTGGCCGGGACCTAACCCGATTAGCCGAGGAAAACAAACTGGATCCGGTTGTAGGCAGGGAAAAAGAGATTGAGCGTGTATCGCAAATCCTAAGCCGTAGAAAAAAGAATAATCCATTGCTCATCGGAGAACCCGGTGTTGGAAAAAGTGCCATAGCCGAAGGTTTGGCGCTGAGGATCATCAACAAAAAAGTCTCCAGGATTCTCTATAATAAACGGCTGGTAACCCTCGACCTGGCATCTTTGGTGGCAGGCACCAAGTACAGGGGGCAGTTCGAAGAGCGCATGAAGGCGGTGATGAATGAGTTGGAGAAAAATGACGATGTAATACTTTTTATCGATGAGATTCATACCATTGTGGGTGCAGGAGGAGCTACAGGTAGTCTGGACGCATCGAATATGTTCAAACCCGCACTTGCCAGAGGTGAGATCCAATGTATTGGCGCTACCACTCTTGATGAGTACAGACAGTACATTGAAAAAGACGGTGCACTGGAGCGTCGATTCCAAAAAGTTATGGTCGAACCGACTTCAGTTGAAGAAACGATCGAGATCCTGCAAAACATCAAGGAAAAATACGAAGACCATCACAATGTTAATTATACGGAAGAAGCCCTTATCGCTTGCGTAAAGCTGACAAACCGTTATATGACGGATCGTTTCCTGCCAGACAAAGCTATCGATGCTTTGGATGAGGCTGGATCACGGGTACATATTATAAATATGGATGTTCCCAAGCAAATTCTCGAGTTAGAAAAGCAACTGGAGGATGTGCGCGAACTCAAGAACAGCGTGGTGAAGAAACAACGATATGAAGAGGCAGCCAAGCTGAGGGATGATGAGAAAAGACTCGAGAAAGAACTTTCTGTAGCTCAGGAGAAATGGGAAGAAGATAGTAAAATGCACAGGGAAACGGTTTCGGCCGACAATGTTGCCGATGTTGTTTCGATGATGAGCGGCGTACCTGTCAATAAGATAGCCCAAACCGAAAGCAACAAACTTGCTAAACTACCAGACCTGATCAAAGGGAACGTTATAGGACAGGATGAAGCCGTGGCCAAAGTTGCCAAAGCCATACAGAGGAACAGGGCCGGACTCAAAGACCCCAATAAACCTATAGGATCTTTCATCTTCCTGGGACAAACAGGCGTGGGTAAAACGCAATTGGCCAAAGTATTGGCACATGAACTCTTCGATTCCGAAGATGCGCTGATCCGGATCGATATGAGTGAGTACATGGAAAAATTTGCTATTTCCAGACTGGTGGGTGCACCTCCTGGATATGTAGGATACGAAGAAGGTGGTCAGCTCACTGAAAAAGTGCGAAGGAAACCTTATTCTGTCATCCTGTTAGATGAGGTTGAGAAAGCACATCCAGATGTATTTAATATGCTGCTTCAGGTGCTGGACGATGGATACCTCACAGACAGTCTGGGACGCCGTATTGATTTCAGGAATACCATTCTTATTATGACTTCCAATATTGGTGCACGTCAGTTAAAAGATTTTGGTCAGGGTGTTGGATTTGGTACGTCTGCGAAGAAATCACAGGCCGATAGCCATCACAGAACAGTTATAGAAAATGCGCTTAAAAAAGCATTTGCTCCTGAATTCCTCAACAGAATTGACGATGTAATTGTGTTCAATCCTTTGGAAAGAGAACACATTCACAAGATCATCGATATTGAGCTGAATAAGCTGTTTGGCCGGATTAAGGAAATTGGTTACGAATTAAGCCTGACGGATGAAGCCAAAGATTATATTGTCGATAAAGGATTCGACAAGCAATACGGGGCCAGACCTTTAAAAAGGGCAATCCAAAAATACATCGAGGATGCTCTTGCCGAAGAAATCGTAAACTCAAAGTTACAGGAGGGAGATAGCATCTTTATGGACTTCGATAAGAAAAAAGAGACCTTATCCATAGAGATTAAAAAATCTAAAAAATCCTCTAAGGCATAGAGCGTAAGAATTTTATGAAAATAGAGTCCGTAATTCGGGCTCTTTTTTTATGTCTTCATAGCACAACAGTAGGAAATAAAATACAGTTTTTATAAAGCCTACGCCGTACAAACGATATTTAAGCACTTAGTCTAATATTTTTCCAAAAGGTACTCCATAGGTCTACATTCGTCTCGGACACTATATACATCGTAAAATGAATGTCGGACCGACAAAAAAAACCTTAATTGTCAAGGAATATCATCTGGACATAGGCAAAATACAAGTCTTCAAGAATCACCTGGTGGCCATCTTTGATGAAGGTGCTACGCTTACTTTGGAAAGGGCGTATCAGATCATTGGTATTTCAGAAATTCACTTCAGGGATAAGAATTTTGGCTACATTAGCCTCAGGCAGAATTCTTATGCCATAGACCCCACCATATACACGTATATCAGGGAATTAAAAAACCTTAAGGCCTTTGCCATAGTTTCCGTTAAGGAAATGGACATGCACAATTTTAAAATAGAAAAATTATTCTATAAGAAACCCATGAAGATATTTATCGACTACAAAAACGCGGTAAAGTGGGTTAAACGACGCGTAAAGGAATCCCGTTAGGTCTGCACAGGTATTCAGTTGCAAAATTGCATTTTCTTTCTACTTCGATTTTTCTTTATCCGGAGGGTCTGATTCAGGGTCCGGCTTTGGTGGTTCCGTTAGGATCCAATACGCTTGTCCTATCGCATCGATCATATCACCTGCCGTTAAGGCCTCCAACCCTTTTTTCTGTGCAACGAGATCACCCGCCATGCCATGAAGGAAAACACCAGTCATCGCAGCCGCTAAGGGCTCATATCCCTGGGCGATCAACCCAGTGATCATCCCGGTTAAAACGTCTCCACTCCCCGCA
>JBPCUI010000054.1:0-3477 GCA_051011235.1 Flavobacteriaceae bacterium | reverse complement strand
GTGCGCATGCCCTGGTAAGCAACATAATCTCCGCTAATTCCTCTATCTTTGCACGTCTGACCATGATTCCATATGGATTTAATCTGTAAATTTAGACTAAATAATTCGCAAGCTTTATGAAGAATATTTTGGTACCTATAGGGAGCTCACCCAATTCACATGAGACATTACAATACGCTATAGATTTTGCTATAGAGTTTTCGTCCAGGGTTTACGCCATGGAGGTTTTCAGCACCAAAGCAAAGGCAGAAAGCCTTACGAATATTTCCGAAAAGATCGAATTGAGCAGCAGGCAACGGCTTAAAGAGGTGATTGATAAGGTGGACGTTAAAAGTGTTGAGGTTAAAATCGCCACCTACGACGGTGATTTGATAGATGGCCTGAAGGAAATAGACCAGGAGTTGGGAATTGATCTGATTATTATTGGGCCGAGATGCAATGACCCTCATGAAGAGCTCTACCTTGGCCACACCTCAGGAAGAATTATAAAGCAAACTGAGATTCCGACACTTATTGTTCCCCGGGGCACGACTTTTAAACCTTTTAAAAATATTCTCACTGCATTCAGATCGGGCATTCTGCAAAAAGAAGACATATTAAATCCGTTGGTGGCTGTTAAGGATAAATTTGCTGCCAAAGTCAACTTATTATTTGTAAAAACTCCCGGCTATACCGAAGAAGATCTTGTGATTAACCCTTCGATGAAGGCTATCAGTTCAGGACTAGTCGTTACCGAACACGCCAAAACTTATTTAGGCGTACTGGAACAATTTCAAAGTCATCATCCGGACCTGCTCTGTGTTTTTAGAAGAAAGAGAGGCTTTTTTAAATCACTTTGGGAGAAGAACACTATTCCCAAATCGGAGTTTTCATCCAAAGTTCCGCTTTTGGTTTTAAGCGCAAAGAGTGCGGAACTCTGATCAAAAATTCAGCTGTGAATTTTGTTACTTTTGTAAAATGTATTTCCTTTGCATTCCTTATATGATGGGGGATTAGCTCAGCTGGCTAGAGCGCTTGCATGGCATGCAAGAGGTCACCGGTTCGACTCCGGTATTCTCCACGATTGCCCTCCAAGCTTTTAAGATGTAAAAGCGAAGGAGGGCTTCGATTTTTATAATGGCAGCAGTACCGGATATAAGCTATTGGGATTTGGAATCCTCAAGAGATAAGGGGGTGCGAAAACACCAATATCAGAATGTATAAGAAGTAAGGTAACTATGCTGATCAAGACAGGACTTATAGTACTATTTTTATCTAAAATCCTTTAACATGATAGAATTGAATAACAAAGTAGCTTATATCACGGGAGGCTCTAAGGGAATAGGCTTTAGTATTGCCGAAGCTCTTCTTAAAACCGGTATGCGTGTGGCTATTAGTGGAAGATCGGAAGAATTTCTAAATAATGCCCTAAAAGCTTTGGACCAGGGAGATCGGTTGATGGCAATAAATTCTGATGTTACCGAGCCGCAAGATGAAGTTCGGGCCATTGAGAAGATAATCGAAAATTGGGGTCAGCTGGATGTGGTAGTAGCCAATGCCGGGGTGGGTCATTTTGCACCCGTTGATGAACTTTCTCTTGATAATTGGAATCAAATGATCAATACCAATTTGAACGGGGCATTTTATACATTACGCGCGGCAGTTGACGCATTAAAGAGCTCAAAGGGATATTTTATAACCATTGCCAGCCTGGCGGGGGCTAATTTCTTTCCATCGGGAGCTGGGTACAATGCAACAAAATTTGGATTGGTTGGATTTACCCAGGCCGCAATGTTGGATTTGCGAAAGTACGATATCAAAGTAAGTACTATCATGCCGGGATCTGTAGCTACACATTTTAACAACAATCAACCATCCGAAAAGGATGCCTGGAAAATACAACCTGAAGACATTGGATTAATGGTATGTGACCTCCTTCGCATGCCGGCCAGAACTCTTCCAAGCAAAGTAGAAGTGCGCCCTTCCAGACCCGATCTTAAATAGCATCAACTAAGCTTTTCCGTAATCGGAATGTCAGGGTTACAAATCTCCCGGATCAAGGTGTAAAGTTGATCTTTAAACAGTTCGAGTATCCGGGCGTTAATTTCCGGATATCGGGTCCGGCTGTTCTTTTTCTCCTTGGTGGCAAAAGACAGGAATCCCTGTTTGAGGTTTTTAAAGGAAATAACACCAGCTTCCATGCGCTCCGGCGAAGATCGATCGGCGTATAAAAGAGCATAACAAAGTACCTGAAATATTTTACTGAGGCCCTG
This sequence comes from Flavobacteriaceae bacterium, assembly GCA_051011235.1. Classification (GTDB taxonomy): domain Bacteria; phylum Bacteroidota; class Bacteroidia; order Flavobacteriales; family Flavobacteriaceae; genus JAHEJJ01. The sequence continues at coordinate 1,225 of JBPCUI010000054.1, read as the reverse complement.
ATCTTGAATAAGTTCTTCCCAGGATACAAGATTCATATCGGATAGAGCTACTTTACCGGTCTTGTAGTCCAGTATTCTTAAATTACCATCCACTTCATCTATTCTATCTACTTTGCCTTTCAATCGAACTGGAAATGGAATTTCCGGAATATCAAATTCCAGTTTGAATGCCTCTTCCAAAGCCAACAGTTTTATATTATGCTGCTCGCAATTGCGTATTTCAGCGTCTATAAAATTCTCAACATTTCGAACGATCACCTGATATGCGATGGAGTTTTTTCCGCGCTCTATAGAATTTTCTGAATAGAATTGTGTAAAATGTTTCTTTATTACTTTTTTGATTTTTGGCCTTTGCGACTTAAGTTCAGTGGAATTGAGATATCGTCCAACGAAAGGTTTGAGGAGTTCTTCCAATGTGTTGTGGATTATAGTTCCAAAATTTTTAGCGGCTATGGTCTCATCTACAGTAGCGCTCTCCTCTATTTTTAAAATCGATCTTCTGTAGAATTCAATAGGGTCCCGTATATACTGAATTAAAGAGGTTGGTGAAAACCCCTTTTCAGCGAGGGTTTTAATCGCCCTCATGAGAAGGTCTCCTTTTCCTATAACAACAGGGTCAGGTATATTGAGCCGGATATCCATTGTAGCCAGGCTGTGCTGAACATATTTTCCGGTATTTTGGTCTGTAATCAATTGATGAAGAAGCCTGCTCATTTCTCCCCCCAGGAGTACATCTGGTTCAGTGTTGTAAAGCAAATAAACATTCTTAGCCCTTTGTAACAGCCTGTAGAAATGATAGGTATAAACCGCGTCCTTTTCTTTGTATGTAGGCAAGTCCATTTCCTTTTTCAGGTCGAAAGGGATAAATGAATTCCCCTTTTTACCGGAGGGTAGTATTCCTTCATTGACGGAACTTATGATTACGGTTTCAAAATCAAGAACACGACTTTCCAACATCCCCATAATTTGAAGACCTTCCAGGGGCTCACCTTGAAAATCAATAGTTTGTTGCTTCATTAATTGCGTGAACAGACTCTGAAGCGTAGGAATGTCCTTTACATAAGGAAACGCCTGAACCATATCACTCAGCTGGTTGAACAGCGTATAAAAACAATACAACTGTTCCACTTCCAGGGAACGATTCTTTGTTTTTTCAAACTCGAGGTGCAGTAAACGAATAAATGATAGGCAATTAGATATAAATCCTGAAACATCGTAATTCTCC
>JBPCUI010000053.1:0-6058 GCA_051011235.1 Flavobacteriaceae bacterium | reverse complement strand
TAAAATTAAGAAAACACACCTTAATAATGATTATCACTTAAGGCCAGTAGTCTATTTATTTTTCATCTCAACCAGGCATGTCCGGCCACAATATAGAAACCAAAGTCCTCGTTGCTCCAGGCAAAGTCCATCCCCATATGGAATCCAAGGGCACGGGCAATTTCGTATCTGAAACCAGTCCCGATACTTCTCACTGAATTTCCATCTGCGAATTCATTAAAATTGGTGTACGCATTGCCGATCCCGGTAAACGCCTTTAAATACCAACGATTGTATACATTATAGGTCAGCTCAGCTTCAATTAAACTTATATTATTATTCTGATATTTACCAACAGGAACACCACGCATATCCACATATGGTTTTACCCAGAATGGGATATCGCCAAAGGCATGCCTGGCATTGTAGCGAAGCCCGAGGTTAAATTTTGACGATATAGGCATGAATCCTATGAACCCGGCTTCCAGCCTGCCGTATAGATCTTCACCACCAAACCAGGTATCGCTGTATGAGCCATTGAGATGGGCGTACAATCCCTTGGTAGGCGTAAACACATTGTTCCGCGAGTCATAACTGAACAAAGGGCTAATCTCACTTAGTGTGTTTTCCACACGAATACCACTAAATTCTGGTATGTTTATTGGAATATCGAACACATTCTTAGCATCCATGAACAAATATCTGCCGCCGATAAAAAAATTGGATTGGGCTATTCTGAAATTTAATTGCTGTACCAGAACCCAGATATCTGCATTCATCTCTACACCATCCTCGATGATGAGTAAGGGTCCGTAAAACTGAATGTTAATATCTGCTTTAAAGAGCGCACCTAAATAACGGATCTTATCCTCATTCCAAAAGCCTAAATGAAATCCGCCAACCAGCCATGTGCCGTTGTTGGTAGCTCCACCTACAAGACCTGAAACATCGGGAGGTCCTTCACTTTCCATGTATGAAGAATGGAAGTAAAGCACGGCCACCGCACCACCGAGACCCAGAGCCGGTTCTGTAACAACTGAAGGGACAGGTAAAAAGCCTTTTTTTTCAAGTAACCATTTGCTTAAATCAAAGGCATTGTCCGTGCTATCTTTAACTGCAGCGGGAAGGACCTGTGCTTTACTAAGCTGGCAATTAACCAGCAAAGCAACAAATACAAGAATCAACTTTATTTTCGTGAGATAAATCATGGTCTTTGTATTATCGATTAAGCCAATGGTCCTGATAAATTGCAAATGTTTTAAGGAATTATATCCGACCTATTGGTTTTGTTTCTTCGATTCACAGATCGGACAAGTTCCTGTACCTTATACACAACCAAATCCTCTTATTGTTATCTTATTCTTCTTCTTCTGACCGGCTTTTCAATCTGGCCAATGCTTCTTCCCTGGTGCCTAATATAATGGCAATCCATTTAGTTTTTGGGTTGTGGTCCGTCATCAGTTTTATAAACATGGTCAGCGGAACTGAAAGGAACATTCCAATAGGACCAAGAATAAATCCCCAAAAGATAAGGGCAAAGAACACCACAAAGGTCGACAATCCCATTCCCCTCCCCATCATTCTGGGCTCAATTATATTTCCAATTACTATGTTGACCACAACAAAGATCACGGCAGTCCAGAAAGCTCCCTCATATCCTAACTGGATCAAGGCAAAGGCAACGGTGGGTATCGCTGCTATAAACGAACCAATATTTGGAATATAATTCAACACAAATGCGACAAGCCCCCATAGGATAGGGTAGTCCACACCGACAAGCGCTAAACAAACAGCTATCATTGCACCAGTTAATAAACTGGTGACCGTTTTTATCGACAAATAATGCCTGATACTATCACCTATGCTTCTCAAATATTCCAATGAAACAGTTGTTCCTTTACTCAGAGCCTTCGTTTTTAGTGAGATGCTTTCCAGTTCTGTAAGGAGAAAAATAGTCAACAAAAGGAAGGTGAATTCCCGGCTCATCAATTCACCCAGTTTATTTGCTACCACAGCTGTGTAACCCACCACCTCGGAGGGATCCAATATATTGGAATCGCCAATGGAAGACATATCCATGCCAAATCGACTTAAAATACCAAGTGCAGATTGGGTTAGATTATCCAGATTCTCCTCGTATATCGGTGCATTTTCCTGGAATAATGACCAGGATGTTAGCAGAAGTTTAAAAAAAACAAGGTAAACACTTAAGAGTAACAAGATTACAATAAGAACGGCCAACCATGGAGGCACTTTTTTCTTTACCAGCCATCTGATGGGCTGGATCAGAATGATTCCAGTAAAAAGTGCCATCAAAAGTGGATTTACAATCGACTGTGCATAACTGATGCCGGCGAAAACAACAACTAAAGCTACCAGAACCATGGGTGTAGACTTAAATCTTATTGGTTTTATCTTATCCATTGAAATCAGATTTAGACCTCATTCTTTGTTCAGCTTGGTTAATTATATCCTTTTGCATTCCAATTGGAACCGTGTTCTATGATGCAATTTGTGTCTTAATAAATGAGAGAAACAGGGAAGCCGCTTTCAGGATTTCTGTTTTTTTGATTTTTTATTGTTCAAATCACATACGTCTACCTATAAATATAGATTTACCCTCAACCATTTGCAAATGGCCGGGGGTTAATAAATAACACCCCAGCCACAACCAACTAATCACTAACTCAATCTCTGCATTGCTAATTCAATCTTTATTTTCTTTTATTTTTTCAGTCTTCCATTACACGATTTTCCAATTCGGCGATAAAGACATCGAGCCGGTAGTCCAGATCTTTTTTGTCATTATAGTCTTTGATATCTATTTTTAGCTCTTCTATTCGTTCCCTAAAGAACGTTTTTGTCTGGATCGCCTGGTTCATGCTATAACGTCTGATATAATGCAGTTTAAAAGACAAGATTACGTTGGCAAGGCCCAGTACCACAAGTGCCAGACTAATCCAGCCTATGACCGTCATCGTGCCCAGATGAGGTGTTAATAAAATGGCAATGGACAGGATGCCCAGAATAATACTGAAATACAATATTACACTCCAGCTGATCTCCCCAAACCGATACCCGTATTTTCTGAGTTCAAAGCTGATGCCCATCAGAAATGCTGCATTAAAAATTAACCAAAGGCCCAAAATAATTGGTCCGGTGATCATATCAATCCCAGGGTAAGTGAGCAGTAGGACACCTATGATCAGTTCCAGGCAACCATAGGCAAAATGCCAACCCCAATCTTCTAGCATTTTATTAGTGGCAATGGCAAAGCTGATATTACATGAACCGTTAATGAAAACATAGATACTAAAAAGTGCGATTAAGTCCAGAAAACTTTCCAAAGGTGTACTCATTACAAATACGGAAAGCACAATAAGCAGAAGGCCTAAAACCAAATAGACCCACCAGTATTGAATAGCTCTGTGTTTCTGATCTACCATCATATTCATTTAATTTTGAGTATTGTATTTATAACCTGTATTCATCGGTAGTGGCTTAGCTCTGCGGCTTATTTGTTTTAGTCCTGATCCATGGGATCCATTGCAGCTCTATTCCCCAGAATCTTGTGTTGAAATGCTGGCTTTCTCCATAGCTGTTCATATATTTAAGGTTGGCGTAGAATTTGCCAGGAACCGGCCAAAAACCAACACCTCCCCCTACATTACTAAACCTGTCTTTTACGGAAGTATCCCAGTAAACATCACTGCCGGAATCAGCGCTTATCTGCCAGATATTTCCTCCCTGAATAAACACTTCCCACCTTGGATGGAGGTAATGACTGATACCGTATTCCAGGGAGAAACGGCTTCCTGGTCTTACATTCACATCCTTGATATCGGAGTGCATTTCAATAGAATTACCAATAAAAAAAGCTGTAGCTTTTTGAGTATTAAAAGGATAATAATAGCCGAATAGCTGAAATACATGGTTCCAGTAACCCAGCCCTATATTGTTGTCGGCACCGGTCTCATACCTGCCGGTTGGGACTGTAAAATAATAGCCGGTGGTGATATCTACCTTGTCTTCCAGAGCCCAGGACAACAGTATAGGAGTTACCATAAAATCCCCGAAGCCTCCGGTATTTTGTTTTATGGTCGTTTCCTGAGTTATTAAGCTATAGGAAGCACGAATATCTATAGTACTATAATAAGGTGACAATAGGGCTAAATAGCGGGCATTACCCAGCCAAGGGATCTCCGGGCTTGAATAACCTATTAAAAGCGCATTGAGATAACTTGAAATATCGACATTTATCGGAACCGAACCCAGTTGACCAACAAAATCAACACTGTTTACAGCGTTCTCGTTCCTGTCGATATACTCATCCGCTCTAAAGAACAAATTATAATCAAATGCAAATATCCCCGAAAAGCCAGGATTGGCGTAGTCCCTGGGAGCAATTACACCAGGGAGGTAAAAACCTACCTGGACAGGCGATGCCAGCGGGGGTTCTGGCAAAGCTTGTCCTATACCCGAAATGGTAAGCAGGATCAGGGAACTTAATAAGCAAATTATTCTCACACTTCTACAATCTTAATCTTTGGTCGTAACAATTATTTATGGCCGATATCCGGATTATTTAAACTGCATATTAAGCGCTCCGTATATTTGGAACTGTGGTTGCCCCACTCCACTAACAATAAGACTCGGCTGTGGTTCAAGAAAGAAATTCAAAACGGTATTCTCTATCTTGATCACCTTTCCTATTCGCATACCCAATGGAATATGATAGTCGCCATTGGTTAAATTAATTGGTATAATAGGTGCTCCGCCAAAATAGAGTCCTTTCCCAGCCTGAAAGATATAAAAAGGTTGCAAGGCCAAAATATGAGCCTTTTCACGACTATCGTCCCCGCCAATATCCGTCCGCCATAAGACCAGACCACCTACTTGTAAGGCCGGGTTTGGTACCGCAAAGACCACAGCAGCAGCACCAAGACTATTACGGCCGGTACCTAAAGATGCATCTGAGGCGGTATTAAACGCTATGGCCGGACCAATACCAAATGTTAATTTGGGTTTCATCACCGCCAGATAGGCCCCGAATAAATCAATGTCACCGAGCCCGGATTCACTGAAATTTACAGTTGAATTATTAATATGCCTTTGTTCAAAAGGTACAGATAATCTCCAGAGAATACGGCCGGTTGGATAAACAAACCTCGCTACTTCCTGGTGGGCTGCACCGTTTTCCACTTCACTGAGTTGCGGCCTGAAATAAACCTGCATATTCAGCCCCTTGAAATTTGCTAATGGATTATTCGCCTGGGCCTTTTCTTCATCTGAGAGTTCTCCTGGTGGCGGCTTATCCTGGGCGCTTAAAGTCCCGATGAACAAAAGCCCGGTAAAAACAAGCATTATCGTCTTAAGTAGATTTCGAAAATTTTTCATAGTATTCTGTTTTAATAATTGTATTTAATTTATAGTATTACCGTTTCCATTTATTTTCAGAATTTAGTCATGGAAAACGGTTTGGGAACAGGATATTGCGCAATCGATTTTTTATAGGCACCGATTGTTTGCAAATAGGGGCCGATCACAAAAGCATGGTCTGCAGTAATATTATGCTGTTCCCTCGGATCTTTAAACAAATTGATAACAATAGGATAAAGATTCGTTTCGGTTCGTGCCCCGAAAATTCCGGTCATAGAAGGGTTTCCTTCTGTGTTGATAAACTGCTTCGGGTAAATACGGAAGTGGTTCCAACGAACTGCTGCGATCTCATCGCCGAGGAAAGTAATTACGCTCTGACGGTTGGAGTTTGGCTTTGTGCCCAGAAAGAAATCGGTCTGGTCTACTCCATCGATTGCCCTGTCTTTTGGAATCTCGGCTCCAATAATACTACCCAGGGTGGTATAGAAATCGTGAATAGAAACCATGCCGTTAGACTTGCGTGGTTTGATTTTTCCGGGCCATTTGATCATAGCCGGGGTGCGCAATGCTCCTTCTCTTCCATCGCCAAGGTCACTGGTCCACATACCGTTAAATCCTCCTATGTCCTGAGTGGGACCTGTATTGGGAGAAGCGCCATCATCCGAAAGCCAAATCACAATGGTATTGTCCTCGATTCCTG
>JBPCUI010000052.1:0-17965 GCA_051011235.1 Flavobacteriaceae bacterium | reverse complement strand
TTTTTGATGTATTCCTTGACCACCTCGCTCAACGGTTTATCGCCTGTGCGATCTCCCTGGACAATATCGCCAGGCCTTTTATTTACAACAACCAGGTGGTTGTCTTCATAGAGTATTTGCACATTGAGCGCTGTAGAACGGGACTTGGAAGGCACTGAATTCAATATTGTTCTTCTTCACTGGGAAAGTCCATGCTTTTTACGTCGCTGACATATGAAGATATAGCATTGCCCATATCTTCGTATAAATTCATGTACCTCCTGAGAAAACGGGGGTTAAATTCATGGGTCATACCCAATAAATCATGTATTACCAATACCTGGCCGTCTGCATGGCGGCCCCCGCCGATACTTATCGTGGGAATTGATAATTTCTCAGATGCTTTTTTGGTAAGGGCAGCAGGAATCTTTTCTAATACAATAGCAAAACAACCGAGTTTCTCGAGCAGTAAAGCGTCGTCTATCAATTTTTCTGCCTCATGCTTTTCCTTAGCACGCACTGTATAGGTTCCAAATTTGTAAATTGCCTGTGGCGTAAGGCCGAGATGTCCCATAACAGGTATACCGGCATTCAGGATGCGTTTTACAGACTCTTTAATTTCTATTCCACCTTCTACCTTAACAGCATGTGCGCCGCTTTCCTTCATAATACGTATGGCGGAGCGGAGCGCTTCCTTCGGATCGCTTTGATAGCTTCCAAAAGGTATGTCGACCACAACCAGGGCACGTTTTACAGCGCGGATTACTGAGGACGCATGATAGATCATTTGATCCAGCGTAATAGGCAGTGTTGTTTCGTGGCCGGCCATTACATTACTTGCGGAATCTCCCACCAGAATGACATCCACGTTTGCCGCATCCACAATTCGCGCCATAGAATAATCATAGGCGGTGAGCATGGAGATTTTTTCTCCCTGCTGTTTCATATCCACAAGTGATTTAACGGTGACCCTTTTGAACTCTTTCTTTGCGGTAGACATTTTAGTTAGTTTGGCTTGCTAAATGTAAGGAGTTTTGTTGGATTGATAATTGAGAGAACTCGCGTTTTTAATAAATGCTTATTTTCGAATTTCCAAAAACAAACTATGTTTAAAATATATTGGCACTGCCTTGTATACATGATCTTTACAGGATTCATCGGTCTCGCACAATCTAATGCAGAACTAGAAGTAAAAGAGACTATCAATACTTTCTTTGACGGCTTTCATCAGCGAGATACTACAATTATCAGGAGTGTGGCAGACAAAGAGATGGTACTTCAAACCATGGGACGGGACAAAGAAGGCCGTAACCGGTTGCGGACCGATCCGTTTGAACAATTCCTGATCTCAATTGCAAGTATCCCGGATAGCCTGAATTTTAAGGAAGAGCTGCTCGATATTAGAATTCAGATCGATGGTCCGATGGCACATGCCTGGACGCCTTACAATTTTTGGATCGATCAAAAGCTGAGTCATTGTGGAGTAAATTCTTTCCAACTTTTTAACAATGGCACAATGTGGAAAATAATCTACCTGGCCGATACCCGGAGAAAAGATAACTGCACAATTAAGTAGTTTGCCCATAACCAGCGCGTAATAATATTTTGTCTCCATCATTCAAAACAAAATTCCTGCCTTGTGCCAGACGATTGGGCCTCTAATGACATCCTGTCAGTTTTCTGTTGTTGGCATATTGTTTGTCATTGCTATACCGAAATTAAAACCGGATACACTAATTATTAAAATATAGGTAATGAGTAAAATTATAGGAATAGATTTAGGGACTACAAATTCATGTGTTTCTGTCATGGAAGGCAACGAACCGGTGGTGATCCCTAATGCAGAAGGCAAGCGCACCACACCTTCGGTGATCGCGTTTGTAGAAGGTGGAGAAATTAAAGTAGGCGATCCTGCCAAGCGGCAAGCGGTCACCAATCCGTATAATACCATATATTCTATTAAAAGATTTATGGGGAATAAGTTTTCCGAATCCAAGACGGAAGCAGACCGTGTACCTTATAAAGTAGTTAAGGGAGATAATAACACCCCTCGAGTAGATATTGATGGGCGTCTGTATACACCCCAGGAGCTTTCAGCGATGGTCCTTCAGAAGATGAAAAAAACTGCTGAAGATTATTTGGGACAAACAGTTACTCAAGCGGTTATTACAGTACCCGCATATTTTAACGATGCCCAGCGCCAGGCTACCAAAGAAGCTGGTGAAATTGCAGGCCTGAAAGTCGAGAGAATTATCAATGAGCCAACAGCCGCATCACTGGCGTACGGCCTTGACAAGAAACATAAAGATCAGAAAATAGTTGTTTTTGATTTTGGTGGAGGTACTCACGATGTTTCAATACTGGAATTGGGTGATGGAGTCTTTGAGGTACTCTCTACAGATGGAGATACTCACTTAGGTGGTGATGATGTTGATCAAAAGATCATTGACTGGCTGGCAGAGGAGTTCAAAAAAGACGAGGGAATGGACCTGAGAGAGGATGCCATGGCACTGCAACGCTTGCGGGAAGCTGCGGAAAAGGCAAAAATAGAATTGTCTTCCTCTTCACAGACAGAGATAAATTTACCCTATGTAACAGCAACCCCATCCGGCCCCAAGCACATGGTACGCTCCTTGTCCAGATCTAAGTTTGAACAATTGATCAGCGACTTGGTAAAACGCACTATCGAACCTTGTGAGACCGCATTAAAAGCTGCTGGTCTGTCCAAGAGCGATATCGACGAGATTATCCTCGTGGGAGGATCTACAAGAATTCCTGCTGTTCAGGAGGCCGTGGAGAAATTCTTCGGAAAAAAACCATCTAAAGGTGTAAATCCTGACGAGGTGGTTGCCGTTGGCGCTGCTATTCAGGGAGGTGTACTCACGGGTGATGTGAAGGACGTACTACTGCTCGATGTAACTCCTCTTTCACTGGGTATTGAAACCATGGGAGGTGTGATGACAAAATTGATCGATGCAAATACGACGATCCCTACAAAGAAGTCCCAAATATTCTCGACGGCGGCGGATAATCAACCTTCAGTGGAGATCCATGTATTGCAGGGAGAAAGACCTATGGCTACTGATAATAAAACCATCGGCCGATTCCATTTAGACGGGATACCTCCAGCACCGAGGGGAACACCCCAGATTGAAGTAATCTTCGATATTGACGCTAATGGAATTATTAAAGTTTCTGCCACAGACAAGGCTACTAATAAAACCCAGGATATTCGAATTGAAGCTTCTTCCGGCCTTACCGATGAAGAAATTGAAAAAATGAAGGCAGAAGCAGAGGCTAATGCAGAAGCAGATCAGCAAGCTAAGGAAACGGCAGATAAGCTTAACGAAGCGGACAATATGATCTTCCAGACAGATAAACAATTGAAGGAATTTGGTGATAAGTTGTCTGAAGACAAGAAGAAACCTATTGAAGAAGCTTTGGAAGAACTTAAAAAAGCTTACGAATCTAAAGATGTCGCTGTTATTTCTCCGGCTCTGGAAAAAATTAATGAAGCCTGGAAGGAAGCCTCAGAAGAAATGTATAAGGCACAGGCCGAATCGCAATCTCAGGAGACTGAAACTGCCTCAAATGGACAGGATTCAGCGGACGGTGATTCCAAAGAAGGTGACAACGTTGAGGACGTGGATTTTGAAGAAGTAAAATAATACGTATATTTGTACCGGAAAATTAAGGGGCAGATTTAAATCTGCCCCTTTTTTTATTTCGGCATATCTTTTGTTTTCTATTGAAGTAATATGAACTAATTTTGTTACTATGATCAAAAACTACCTACTTATCTTTTTTAAAATCGTATTGATCTTTGGCTCCCTGTTGATGGCATTACCCGTGCTGCCACAAGAGCCCAAGATTTTTACCAGATCCGATTTTGACCTCACAGGACCTGTAAAGACTTGCAGGGTAATTACCGATTACGGTAAAGAAGACTTTGAGTTCAACAACGAAGGATTACTCACTAAGTCTGTAACGAGGTATAGCCAGAACGACTATGATGTGAGCTATTACAAGTACCAGGAGCAACGTTTAGTTGAACGACGTGCTGAGCGATACCAGGATGGTAAATTTGACGAAATCACCTCCATGGCTCATTTTTACAGCTACGATTCGCTACCTCAGACAAAAATTACGGAAAGGATCTTGTCTTACAATAAGGACTTCCAGGAACAATACGAATATTTTTATAACAAGGCAGGTCAATTGATCACGATGCGCCGGTCTCATGCGGAAGGATTAGACGAGACCCAATTGGATTATTCCATCTATAAGGATGAAAGTACGGTTTCTTATATGTTGAACGGACTACTTCAGAAATCCGTCCGCACCTCGGTTAAAAAACAGAAAAACGGAGAAGAATTAAAAATAGAACTAATCAAGTATTTTATTGAAGGAGTGCCGGAAAAAGCTACAGAAAGGACCCTGAATTCAAAAGGACTCCTGGTATCTGAACTCAATTTTTCATATAGCAAAAAAGAGAAATCTTTTGTGCCGCTTACCAAGAAAGTGTTCTCTTATGATGAACGCGACAAACTGGAATCGGTAACCTCCACTTTTGGCAAACTAATAGACACCGAAGAATACCTCTATCAGTTTGACGATAATGATGGTGGAAATTGGGTAAAGAAGATCATTAGTCCCGAAAATAGTTACACAACCAGGGTAATTGAATACTACGACCCGGTCAGAACACCTGAGCGTCCATAGTCAGGCTGTACCAGGCTCCAACAAATCCCAACGATTACCGTACAAATCTTCAAAAACAGCGACTGTGCCATAGGCCTCGGATCTCGGGGCCTCTTTGAATTGTACGCCAGCGGATGTCATTTGTTTAAAATCTCTCCAGAAATCATCGGTATGGAGGAAAAGAAATACTCTACCACCGCCCTGATTACCTACGGAGTTAAGCTGATCCATGCCGCTTGCTTTTGCCAGCAATAATGAAGTCTGGCTATGTCCTTTGGGCCGCAGCACCACCCAGCGTTTATCATCGTCCAGTTTGCTGTCCTCAATCAGATTGAACCCCATCTTCTCTGTATAAAATTCTATGGCTTCATCATAATCCCTAATCAGGATACTGACCATGGCAAGTTGTTGTTTCACATTCAAATATTAAAGTTATTCCTATTTGTTTTCCATTCGGTCTTAAGGATTCCGTAACAGCAGGTGTTCCTTTTATACCCCTCGAGCAGTAAAACATTTTCTCTAAGGATACCCTCCAAAATAGCTCCTAGCTTTTCAACTGCCTTTCTCGAGCGAATGTTTCGCTCATCGATACGGAATTCCACTTTCTCAAAATCCATTTGGTCAAATGCGTGGTCCAGCATAAGAATTTTCATTTGCGTATTCAGACCACTGCCCTGGTAAGCCCTGCCAATCCAGGTAGACCCTATTTCCAGCACCTTGTTTTTTTTGTCGATGTTCATATACCTCGTACTCCCGGCATACTGTCCGTTAGCCTTGTCAAAAATTGCAAACGGGATTGCATTTCCTTCTTTAAAGCCATTTAAGGCACTTAAAATATATGCCGACAACGATTCCAATGTACCGATGTCTGAAGGGGAGTATTCGATCAGTTTATCTTCTTCGGCAATCCCTTTAAGAAGGCTTGCATGATCCGGGAGAAGAATTTCCAATCTCACTCGTTTGTTTTCAAGTACCTCCATCTCACAGTCCGATTAACCTTTGAATCTGGGCAGGAATCAATTCGTGTCCACCCTCAAAAACTATCATTCTTGCCCTATCCTTAAAAAGAACCTGGAGTTTCTGCTTTTCTTGTCGAAGTCGATCTGGTGATAAATATGGATCTTCATCTCCGTGAATCATTATTATTTCGGTATCCTTACTCAGGAAATCGAAATCCTCAGATCCAAGTTCGTTCGGCAAACCACCTGCATAGAATATCAGCTTATTGCAGTTAATTTTGCGTCCTGCCACCCATCGGGCGGCAATGGAGACACCTTGAGAATATCCAAGGACAAACACATTGGGCTCTTCAGGTATGTTTATCGATTCATATACTGCGTCCAGATAGGCAAGAACATTGTTAATCTCCATAGAGGTATCTTCCCTGGTCAACCAACTGGCGCCAACTTTTTTATAAGTGCTGTCCAGGTAGTATTTTGAAGGTGCCTGCGGGGCAATAATAAAATTTTCTTCCTTGGGAAGATCTTTGAAAAAATTTAAAAAATACCTACTTAAAAACCCGATTCCGTGGAATATGAACCAAATATTTTTTGTGCGATCGTCGAGCCGATTCAGCGTCTCGAAGGAGTTTACCGAGGTGTATTTAACGTGGTTTTTCAAGAGTACAAATTCAAAAACTTGAGTGACAGCCGCAGTTATTCAGAACAAGGTAATCATTAAACCTATTAATGTTTACTTTTGCGCAAACATGAAGCTATGAATGAATTCAAAGATAAAATATTAAAAATCTGCAATGAAACTCGCAAGGACACCTTGATGGAAACCCTTGAGATTGAATATGTCGATGTAGGCGAGAATTTTTTGGTAGCAAAAATGCCGGTGACTTCCAAAGTGTATCAACCGGATGGGGTTTTGCACGGTGGAGCTACAGTCGCCTTAGCGGAAAGCGTTGGCAGTGCTGCCTCCTACGTTTTTCTCGATGGGCAGAAATACTTTGTACGCGGTATAGAAATAGCCGCAAACCATGTGAAAAGTGTAAAAGAGGGTGAAATATTTGCCAGAGCTACTATCGTTCACAGAGGCAGAACAACTCAACTCTGGGAGATCCGAATTACGGACTCCGAACAAAATCTTGTTTCCCTGTGTAAATTAACGACAATCGCCTTACCGAGATCCTGATCATGTCGACCGAACTGTTCGATAACGCCAAAGAGCATTTTCATCTCAAAAACCCATTTGTAGTTTACCGGAAGCCTGCCGAAACCCAGCTTAGATTGTTGGTGCAATACGGCTCCGCACTTCATAAGGTAGAAAACTTTATGGAGAAAGGATTTGTAATGGCTCCCTTTGATAATGAAACGCTTCCAATACTTTTAACACCAGATCTGCAAGCCATAGAGGAATATAAACCAAGTCCTTTAGGAAATAAGAGAGTTCAATTCGAATTGCCGGTTGAAAGTGGAGACAAAGCGAGGCATAAGAATTTGGTGTCTAATGCTTTAAAAGAAATAAATACCGGAAAGCTGCAAAAAGTGGTTGTTTCGAGGAAAATTGAACTTGAATATGATCTTTTCCCGTTGGAGGCATTTCAAAAGCTATTAAATAATCACCCTTCGGCATTTTGTTATTTGTGGTTTCACCCATTGGTTGGACTCTGGCTTGGAGCCACTCCCGAGTTACTGCTCTTATCGGAAAACAATTTTTTAACCACGTATGCACTTGCAGGAACAAAAGCCCTTATCGCGGGCAAGGAGCCTCAATGGAGTTTTAAAGAGTTTGAAGAGCAAGGGCTGGTAACAGATTATATTCTGGATCAATTTTCCCTCCTGGAGCTCCATTCAGAGGCTTCGGTTGCGACTTCAGTAAAGGCGGGCAAGCTCTGGCACTTAAAATCAAAGATTACAGCCCGCAGAGCAGGTGCAGATCTCAAAAGTATTATTTCAAAACTTCACCCGACACCTGCGGTTTGCGGAATACCAAAGATCGCAGCCTTTCAGTTTATATTGAACTCCGAGGGATATCAGCGTAAATTTTATACAGGTTTCCTGGGAGAATTAAATTTTTGTGCAAATGCCGAATGCGAGTTGTATGTTAATCTGCGATGCATGGAATGGCAAAATAAAAGGGCGATGGTTTACATTGGCGGGGGCATTACAGGCAGATCGAACCCTGAAGCGGAATGGCAGGAGACCGTTCAGAAAAGTTATACCGTCATCGACGCCTTATTTAATTCTCAGAAATGATTGGGATGGCTGCATCTCAGGTCGTATTTTTGCTGCGCTTATGAAGTACTCCGATATTCCTTCAGCCCGGGCCATCGTCTACCATTGTAAAGCCAGGGGCATTGAAAATATTGTCATTTCGCCCGGTTCAAGAAATGCTCCCCTAATCCTGGGATTCACTTCCGATCCATTTTTTAAGTGTTTTAGTATTGTAGACGAGCGCAGTGCCGGCTTTTTTGCATTGGGTATTGCTCAACAGTTGAGAACTCCGGTGGCAGTAATCTGTACCTCCGGAAGTGCACTTCTAAATTATTATCCGGCTGTGGCTGAAGCATTTTACAGTGACATTCCGCTGGTGGTGATCTCCGCAGATCGGCCCGTATACAAAATTGATATCGGCGATGGGCAAACCATCAGGCAGGACCATGTCTTTGATAGGCATATTGGATTTACCGCTCTGTTAAAACAAGACCTCATCCACGCCAGGAGTGAACTGGAGCTTTGGGGTGCACTTCCCACCGACATTGAGTCGAAAAAATTGCAGGACCTTCAAATAGAAGTTCAGGCACATAATGATAGCCAATTGAACCAGGCAATGAAGATTGTTTATCAAAATCGCAAGCCTGTCCATATCAATGTGCCCCTGGAAGAACCATTGTACGGATTGATTGAAGAAGCGACTTCCAAACCGGAAGTGGACTTGAGCGATTCGTATGAAAAGAAGGCGGTCCAGGAGATTGACGAATTGACCCGGATATGGAATTCAAGTGAAAAGAAACTGATAATTGCAGGGGTGCTTTATCCGAACAGCCTGGACGGTGAACTACTGGAATTATGGGCTCAGGACCCATCTGTTTCAGTATTGACGGAAACAACGTCCAATATCGTTTATTCGAATTTCTTACATAGTATTGACAGTGTTGTGGCGCCCGTAGAGCTGGCAGATCAGAAAGATGAGATTTTTCAAAAACTCAAACCCGATTTACTGATCACAATGGGCGGAATGATAGTCTCAAAAAAAATCAAAGCCTTTATTCGAAATTGGAGACCCAACCGTCATTGGCATGTAAACGAAAAAAAAGCCTATGATACGTTTAAGGCGCTTACGCGACATATTGCAATGGAGCCGGCCGATTTTTTCGCCAGCTTCCTGCAAAAGACCAAAACTCTGAAAAGTGGGTACAAGGAAATTTGGAGCAATCTCAATACACAACAGAAAAATTTGAGAAAAACCTACCTCCGAAAAATACCCTTCTCAGACATGATGGCATTTGATTACATTTTCAAAGCAATTCCTGAAAATTATCAGGTACAACTTGCCAACAGCTCAACTGTGCGGTATTCTCAGCTTTTTGATATGGATCCGAGTCATACTATTTATTGCAACCGGGGCACAAGTGGGATAGATGGCAGCACATCTACGGCCGTTGGAGCCGCATTTTACAATACTGGTCCCACACTGCTAATTAGTGGCGACCTGAGCTTCCTGTACGATGTTAATGGTCTTTGGAATGAGTATGTTAGAAATGATTTTAGAATTATAGTTATAAACAATGGGGGAGGAGGTATTTTCAGAATACTGCCCGGCGAGAAGAGTAGTGAAAATTTCGAACAATTTTTCGAAACCACACATCATGCACAACTCAATAAAATCTGTGAAAACTTCAAGCTGACATATTTAACGGCCAGGGATGAAGTATCACTTAAGCATGCCCTCTCCAGCTTTTTTAAGCCGGGAAACAAAGGAAAACTACTGGAAGTTAATACTCCGAGAATTATAAACGATCGCATTTTGCTTGAGTATTTCGAATTTATATCTTCGGAGATCTATAGCTAATAATATTAATCCAGACATTATGGGCAGTAAGAAAGATGAATTAATTGCAAAGTATACGGCACATTTACGGGAAAAATTGCAGGTAGAACCAGATGCAGAACTGTTAGAAAGGGTTGTTCATGCACTTGGTCCTGCTATTTATAATCGCGATGCTGCGACTGTGTCGAGTTCTTCCAGCAGCGAGCTCGAAACCGTAAAACAGAATTTCCTGATAAAGAAACTTGGGTTGGATGACAGTCCTTTGCTAATGGATACGATTCTCGACATTATGGAAAAGTACGGTACTTCCGAAAGAACAAAATATCGAGCCGTAGTCTACTATATGCTGGTCAATTCATTTAACAAGCAAGAGATTTACAACTAATAAAAGCTTCCATTTTTTATGAATACCTGATTAAAACCCCTCTATAGCCACCGATAAATAGTTAAAACAATGATAGAACTGGGCAACTTTAATACGCTGAAAGTGTTGAGAAAGACAAGTGTGGGACTCTACTTAGGCGACGCCGAAGAGACCACTGTACTATTGCCCAATAAGTATGTGAGCGAAGATTTTGAACCGGGTCTTGAGATTGAAGTATTTTGTTACCTGGATAATGAAGAACGGCCTGTGGCTACAACACTACGCCCATTTATTAAACGCAATGAATTTGGATTTCTACGGGTGGCTGAAGTCAATGAAGTAGGCGCTTTTTTAGACTGGGGTTTAGAAAAACATCTCCTGGTACCATTTCGTGAACAACCCACTCCTTTGGCAGAAGGGAAATGGTATGTTGTTTTCTGCTATTTAGATCCCAAATCGTTCCGTTTAGTTGCTTCATGCAGACTGCAGCGGTTTTTCGATAATACAGATGTTAATTTGACTCAGGGCGAGGAGGTTCAGTTACTCGTAACGCGGCAAACCGATTTGGGTTGGGAAGTTGTGGTAAATCAGAAGCATAAGGGATTGATTTATTCAGACGATGTATTTCAGACCATCACTACCGGCGATAAGCTTTTGGGGTATGTGAGGAAAATTAGGGCCGATAAGAATTTGGATATAACTCTTCAACCTATAGGACATCTTAAGCTGGAACCTTCGGCTCAAAGTATCTACAGCAAGCTAATTGAGAACAATGGAATATTAAAGTTACACGATCGTTCAGATCCGCAGGATATTCAGGATCAGCTGCAAATGAGCAAAAAGACTTTTAAGAAAGCGATCGGTGTTTTGTATAAGGCACGTAAAATTGAAATTAAAAAGGACGGGATATACAAGATTTAGATTCTGTCTTGAATATTGTTAGTTAGCTCATCTTCAGAAGGATTATTTGCTAATTGCCACAATATAATTTAGAACTCAGGAGTTATTTAATTGTTGATTACAAGTAATTTAATTACATTTATCTCGATCTATTTTTTAACCTAAGCACGACATGCCATTTATTGAAGAAAGCGATTTGCTGGAATTGCACAAGGACATCGATAAGGCGCAGATTATCAATGAGCGTCTTTTAGACCAGATCAAATACAAGAACAAGGAATTAAAAAGAAGTAAGATCCAAAGGAATATACTGGCTGGTATAACGGCTTTGTTTCTGGTTAGTACATTGGTATTTACTTCGTTTACGGCAGGTCTAAGCAGTTCGAAGGATTTTGACGACACTAATTTACTGGTATCTATCGATAGCCTGGATGCTATAAAATCACGGATTGATAATCTCGAGCAACAAAACGGTGAGTTAAGCCTGGTTAAGGAGTTTTATTTAGCCAAGAAATTTCTGGAGAAAGAAAAGATATACTCCGTTCAGGTTAAATCTTTTGTAGATAACAATGTTACGCTTGCTTCTGAGGCACTTACCAATACATTGTTTGTCAAAACAAATCCTTTCTATTCTTATTCCCTGGGAAATTTCGAAACTTTGGAAGAGGCCCAATCATTCAGATTCCAGCTGGTTAAAATGGGCTTTGATGATGCCTTTGTCGCATCGTACCAGGACGGGAAAAGGATAAAAATTGAAGATCCGTATTAGTGAGTAAAGCTAAGGCCTGGCTGCAAGCAGCCCGCTTAAGAACACTTCCTCTCTCTGTATCAGGTATAATTGTTGGAACTGCCCTGGCTGGCATGCTGGGATATTCTGATAATCTCATCTTTTTATTGGCATTACTAACTACAATTGGCTTTCAAATTACTTCGAACTTTGCGAATGATTATGGAGATGGTGTTAAGGGAACGGACAATGACGAGCGGATCGGTCCGAAGCGTGCATTGCAAAGTGGTGCATTGAACAGCAGAGAACTTAAAAGAGGTATTCTGCTTGCCATAACTATCAACTTAATCCTCGTGATCTGTCTTCTTTATGTGGTTTTTGGCACCGATTACCCATTGTACTTATTGATCTTTGGAATCCTTGGAATTTTATGCATCTGGGCGGCGGTTAAATATACTATTGGTTCAAATGCCTATGGCTATAAAGGAATGGGCGATATTTTTGTACTTGTATTCTTCGGCCTGGTTGGCGTCTTAGGCTCTCTTTTTCTCTATACCAAAACACTTTTTACCGAAGCAGTTTTACCGGCGATGGCTATAGGATTGCTCAGTACGGCAGTTTTAAACCTCAATAACATGCGGGATTTAGAACCTGATCGAACTGCAGGTAAACAAACGCTCGCCGTGCTCTTGGGCCCAGCCAAAGCCCGGGTATATCACTTCAGCTTAATACTAGGCGGTATGCTCTGCATCGTAGTTTTTAATTTCTATTTTGCCAGTACGTTTTGGCAGTGGTTAAACCTGCTTGCTTTCATTCCACTTATCATCCATATGGCAAAAGTTCACAAAATAAACGAGCCTGCTAAACTTGATCCCGAACTCAAAAAAATTGCCCTGAGTACGTTCCTTCTGGCACTACTATTTCATTTCACATATAATTTTTTGTAAATTTGAGAGGACATAACCTTCTAAACCACACTTACTTTGGAACAACCTATTAAAATTCTCATCGTTGAAGACAATGTTATCATCGCAGATGATATGCAGTCTATGCTAGAGGAAATTGGATATGAGATTGTAGATAATGTAATAGTTTATGAACAGGCCGTTGAGGTACTGAAAACTAAAGAAGTAGATCTCGTTCTAATAGATATAATCCTCGCTTCAGACAAAACAGGCATTGACCTGGGAAAACACATTCGGGACAGTTATAATATTCCTTTTATTTTTGTAACGTCAAACTCAGACCGAGCTACCGTAGAAAATGCAAAAACAGTAAAGCCCAATGGCTACCTGGTTAAACCTTTTGAGCAACAAGACTTATATACGTCGATAGAAATTGCTCTTTCAAACTTCGATTACGATAATAAAGCTACATCTGCAGATGGCGAAAGCCCTGCCGAAAAAATGGGTCCCAATTCGGTACTTAAGGATTCAATTTTTGTAAAAAAACAACATCTTTATTATAGAATTCCTTTTGGCGATATTCAATTTATCAAGGCAGATAATGTTTATCTCGAGGTGAATACGATCGATAAAAAATTTCTGGTACGGTCTCCACTCAAAGACTATTTAACGAAATTACCACGTAATAAATTTTATAGGGCTCACAAGTCTTATATAGTCAATGTTGATCATATTGATGCTGTGAACTCAAAGGATATTATGATCAATAATACCCTCATCCCGATTTCGAAGGATTTTAAGGAGTTTATCCTTTCTGCTATGAATTCTTAATCGCGTTTAATTCGTACTTATCGCATTTGGAAGACTTTTCCCATTAGAATTTGACCTTTATCCTCACGTATAATGTTCATTAGAGCTCGTTATCCGAATAGCTGAGCTTTGATTAATAGCTTATGGTAAACCGCAGACGTTCATTCCTAATGGAAACGAAAGAGAGCCTAAGAGCAGTCTGTCAAAAACCTAAAAAAATCGATAAACGGCAAATCGATTAATCTAAAAGTGATTTCACAACATAAATTCGCAGTTACACAACAATATTCGCTTACCAAGCTTTCTTCATATTAAATTTGGATCAAATAATTAAAAGATCCCCAAATCTTACCAATTATTTATAGTGTTCTCCAAAAAAGGCTATGCATTTATGTGTAGCCTTTTTTATTGCTCTGGCAGAACTGAGTAAAATTGGGTTATTCTGTGCTGGTTCGAATTTGTAGAAACACAATTTACCAGGTGGAATACCAATAGAAGACTATAGTTAATGAAAGACAAGATAAGAACTCACCACACGATCGCGCTGATTTACAACAAAAATTCTCAGCTACCGTTTATTAATAGTATGTTTGATCGCCCTTTGGAGCTTTTCCTGACTCTTGGGAATAAGGGTAGAATAAGGATATCAAAACCGATCATTAAACGATGTGAAAAGGCCCATGCGTAAGTTTTTTACATTACTGATATGTGTGGTAGCTCCATACCTCTCCGCCCAGGATGCTGAGGTTGAGGATAAAAACACGCTTCAAAGATTCCAGGAGACCGAAAACACACTGGAACAACTCAAATTTTTCTTCGAGACCGTTAGCCGCTATAAGGAAGATTCGGCATATGACTGGCTCGATGTTGTTAATGCCTCACTTAACAATTCCCAACGATTGGGAGATACCCTGGAGGTCGATTATTATAAATTCATGCAGTCACAGATTTTTTACGATCTGGGAGATTATGATAAGAGTGTTGCCATCGCCAAAGATCTTCATGAGCAAATAGATAAGTTCGAACTGGATCTGAAGCGAATACTGCTGGATCTTATAGATCAAAATTATGCCCAACTCCATGACTCCGACAAACAAATCGAAATTCGGAAGGAAAAACGAGAATTGGGTATTACTGAAAATATAGCCTTTTACGATATCTACTCAAACTTAGGCCTCCATAGAAAAGCCATGAACATCTATATCATGGAAGTAAAAAAGGGAATTGCCGAAGATGATTTCTATGGGCTGGCAGAATATCACAACAATGTTGGGAATTACCTGAGGCTCGATAAGTCGGCTTCAACTGCTATTACCAATCTATCTAAGGCTAAGGGATTTATAGATGTTTATCTCAATGATCTCAGTACAGTTAAAACAGAAAATGAGATAAGTGAAGGACTCCTTTTAAAGGCTATCATCGAAGGGAATATAGGTAAGAGCTATGAACAACTTAACCAATGCGAAGAGGCCATTCCTTTTTTAGAACGAAGTATACAGAGCATCAATGAAAACAGTTTGGGCAGGTATTCACAGGATGTAACCGAGAATACCTTGTCCCTGGCCGAATGTGAACTTCAATCTGGCAACCATATCGGTGCTAAGAGCTATCTGGATTTAGATCTTTATTTGCTTAAACCGGAGCTCCAGATAAAGAGGAATCGTTTGTTGGCGACCTATTACGGAATCGTGGAAGATTACCGCAATGAGTCCTTCTTCCTGAAAAAGAACGTTAAAATACAGGATTCATTAAATCTCCACGAGTCATTAATAAAAAAGCAGCAATTGGTCGCTGTGGTTGGCCAGGAAGATCTCGATAATTCAAGGAGGATGATCGATCAGCAAAAAATGGAAATGGAAATGGCGCGAAACGAATTACAGGCACAGGATGAAAAGATCAACCTGGTTTTCATTTCACTCATTTTTACACTTTTGGGCTTTGCCGGCCTGGTTTATGCCTATCTGAAAAGTATAAAGAATCAAAGATTGATCGCCGAACAAAAACACATAATAGAAAATTCTCTGGTTGAAAAGGATTCCCTCTTAAAAGAGATACACCACCGGGTTAAGAACAATCTCCAAATGGTTTCCAGCTTGTTGAGCCTTCAAACCAAAAACACAAGGAGCAAGGCGGCCATAGAGGCCCTGGAAGAAGGTAAAAGCAGGGTGAAGGCTATGGCTCTGATCCATCAGAAACTATATCAAAACGAGGATCTTTCTGTAATAGAAATGCAGGGTTATATCGAAAGCCTGATAAACAGTGTGCAATCTGTCTTTAAAAAAGGCGGGCATAATATCAATATTAACATTGATGCCGAAGGCGTGGAACTGGATATAGATCGCGCTATTCCTTTTGGCCTGATCTTAAATGAACTTGTTTCCAACTCGTTTAAATACGCTTTTACAGAAGAGCATGTAAATCCCAAGATCTATATTCATCTGAGCAATAACGGACAACAGGGATTCTTTGAATACGCGGATAATGGGATCGGTCTTCCTGATGATTCCGACGAACGGGCTAATTCATCAATGGGCATCCGTTTAATTAATCGATTGGTGAATCAGTTACAGTCGAAACTAAATGTTGATAAAACTACCGAAGGTGTGCGTTTTTGGTTCAATTTTAAATAAATTTGAACTAGAAACCACAGCAGGATGAAAATCACTTTTTTAGGCCACGCATCACTCAATATTGAACTTGCAAAACACCAAATTCTCATCGATCCGTTTATCAGCGGTAATGAAAAGGCGGCCGACATTATTGATATTGAATCATTGAATCCGGATTATATTTTAGTGACCCACGCACACCAGGACCATGTCCTCGATGTGGAGTCAATTGCAAAGAGATCCGATGCAACCATAGTGAGTAATTTCGAGATCGCCATGCATTACGGGAATAAGGGTCTCAATGCACATCCGATGAATCACGGAGGCAGTTGGCAGTTCGAGTTCGGCAAGTTAAAATATACGCAGGCCATACACACTTCCTCTTTCCCTGACGGGTCATACGGCGGCCAACCTGGTGGATTTATTCTCAATGCTGATAACAAGCGCATCTATATTGCAGGAGATACAGCACTGACAATGGATATGAAGTTAATTCCGGCAGAAGCACCTTTAGATTTGGCAATCTTACCAATAGGCGACAATTTCACCATGGGCATAGACGACGCTGTTATTGCTTCCGAATTCCTTGAGTGCGACCAGATTCTGGGCTATCACTATGATACTTTTGGATATATCGAGATCAACCATAGCAAAGCCTTGAGTACCTTTGAGAAAGCTGGTAAAAAATTACATCTTCTTAAGATTGGGAGCTCCATATCTGTTTAGGATAAATATTTTTCTGTGAAATTTAGATTCCCTCATTATCAAGTGAAAAGGTTCTTTTGTCTCGGATCTTTGTAATTTTTAACGTTAACCGCAATAGTATTAATGGAGGCCTGTTTCCGTAAATATGTACTTGAATTTAAACGCCCCAGCGGTACCTCCCGGGGAATACTGCATTCAAAAGACACCTATTTTATTATTTTAAAACAGGGGGAGAAATATGGGATAGGCGAGTGTGGGCTGCTTAGAGGGCTGAGTATTGACGATGTCGATAACTATGAAGACAAGCTATTAGAAATCTGCCAGCATGTAAACCTGGGTCTCCAAGAACTTTTAGCCCGATCACATGGATATCCCAGTATTCAATTTGGTCTTGAACAGGCATTTAATTCGATCGATGCAGAGGATCCTTTTATTCTTTTTCCTTCTGACTTCACTGAGAGGGAACGGCCTATCCCGATCAACGGCCTGCTCTGGATGGGGGAGGAGTCCTTCCTGTTAGAACAGTTGGAAGAAAAGATCAGGGCCGGATTCACTTGCATTAAACTTAAGGTTGGGGCTCTGGATTTTGATGCTGAGATCCGCTTTCTCGAAACTCTCAGAAGAAGATATCCTGCCGGGAATATAGAAATAAGATTGGATGCCAACGGTGCTTTTCACCCTGATGAAGCGCTCGACAAATTAAAATTGCTTGCCCGATATCAGGTGCACAGTATTGAACAGCCTATTGCCAGCGGGCAGTGGGATATTATGAGTGAATTATGCAGGAAATCCCCAATCGATATAGCACTTGATGAAGAATTGATTGGAATCTCAGACATAAATGACAAGCTCAAATTACTACAAATTGTTATGCCCCGCTATATCATACTGAAGCCAAGCTTGATAGGAGGATTTGCAGGAAGTAGAGAGTGGATAGAATTAGCAAATAAGCTTAAAATAAGTTGGTGGATAACCAGTGCGCTTGAAAGCAATATAGGACTAAACGCAATTGCTCAGTGGACCCATACCTTGGGTACTGATATGTTTCAGGGACTGGGTACAGGTAGTCTGTACATCAATAATTTTGATTCACCATTACAAATTAAACAAGGTATGCTATATTACAATCGCAAACTGAAATGGCCAGCAGATTTAATTAAGGAAATATGTTTATAGAAGAAGGATTTAAAGGAAATCACGAACCATGGAGATATGCACTAGGTACTTTCCTCATCTTTATTGCCTGGCAGTTTATCGGGGCTATTCC
>JBPCUI010000051.1:0-5924 GCA_051011235.1 Flavobacteriaceae bacterium | reverse complement strand
CATTTAAGGAGAATAAAGCGGTTTTAAACAGGCTTCCACTGGTTTTTGATGGATATATTATTCTGAGGGAGGATGAGCAGGAGATGGACCTCAAATTTAGTACGATTGCATCTGATTTCAAGAATTTCCTGGCCCTGATTCCAGAGAAGTACTCAAAAGACATTTCCCAACTTAGGACTCGGGGTAATTTTGATCTGGTTGGTCATTTTGATGGTGTGCTAAATGAAAACAGCATTCCGGAATTCAGAATCCAAATGAACGCACAGGATGCTTCTTTTCAGTATCCCGAACTACCTAAAAAGGTGGAGCATATCTATATTGATGCGCTGGTTGAGAATAATTCCGGTAAATCTGAAGACACTTCTCTTAAGATAGAGAATGCCGCCTTTCAAATAGATGAAGATGTTTTTCAGATTCAGGCCGTTATTACTGAAATAATGGGAAAAATGGAGGTAAAGTCGTATGCGAAAGGCAGTATAAACCTCGATAAATTATCTCAGGCATATCCAGTTCCGGCTTCTGCCGATCTGAGCGGACGTCTGCTGGGTGATGTTAATATAGAATTTACCCTGGCTGATATTGAAAATCAGAACTATCAGCAAATAGCATTGGATGGTGAGCTTGATGTGACTGGACTGAATTATTCTTTTGAGTCCCTTCCGAACCCTCTTAAGGTACACACACTCAAGGCGGAATTAGGCCCAAAACATATTGAAATCAAGGAAGTTGCAGGCATCACCGGATCCACAGATTTTAGTGCCGTGGGACGTTTAGAGAATACCTTGGGCTTTCTCTTTAACGAAGAAGTACTTAAGGGAAATTTTGAAATGAAATCCAATTCATTTGTTATTGCAGATCTCTTTGTGGAGGGATCGACCAATGATAGTGAAACTGAGGAAGAAGAATCTTTTAAAATACCCACTTATTTAGACTTGAATCTGAATGCACTTGTGGGGAAGGCTGTATATGACAATGTTGTAATGTACGATCTGGCAGGGAATCTGAGGATAAAGGACGAGGTAATTACCTTTAGTGAGATTTCCTCAAGAATGCTCGACGGTCGACTGGTCTTTGATGGTCTGGTATCTACCAAAAACGAAAAACCGTCTTTCCGCATGACTCTTGATATGAGTAGGCTGAATATTGGAAGTACTTTTGAATCAATAGAGCTTATGCAGTTACTTAGCCCGGCTGCCAAAGCACTGGACGGACGTTTCAACACAAAAATGGCACTTTCCGGTAATCTCACCAATCAAATGGACCTCGATTTAAATTCAATTTCAGGAGATGTGCTGGCGGAAATACTAAGGGCGAAGATCAGCACGGACAGAGCACCTGTCACCAGGCTTTTGGATAATACATTGGGAATTGTAGCTTTTAACAAACTGGATCTCGAGGGTTTAAAGACCGCCTTTTCTTTTGAGAACGGTCAGGTTCAGCTAAAACCATTTAAAATCAAATACGAAGATATTGTTCTTACACTGAGTGGCGGGCACAATTTTGCTAATGCCCTGGACTATGAACTCAACATGGATGTACCCGCAAAATACCTGGGAGATGATGTCAATAAACTACTGGCCGGGATAGGAGATGAATCCCTCGAAGATGTTACCGTGCCCGTTATAGCGAAGATTGGTGGTTCGTACAATGAACCGGAGATAAAAACAGACCTGAAGGCTCAGGCAAAGGCCGTGACAAGTCAATTGGTGGAGGTACAGAAGCAGAAGTATTTAAACCAGGGCAAAAAAGAGGTGAATAAGCTTATCGGTAATGTTCTCGCTGGGAATAAGGAGGATGGTATAGATGCCGATACCGATAATAATTCCGTTAAAACCGCAGACATACTTGAAAAAACACTTCAAAATAGTACGGATAGTTTAAATACGATATCCGGGAAAGAATCCGATGATAAGGTTATCGAGGAAACGGCCAAAGGCATTTTAGGAGGACTGTTGAAATCCAAATCTATTACTGCCAAGGATACCATTAATTAACTTCCAGATCTACATAGTAGCCTTCATTTGCCCGTACATTGAATACAGAATTATCGGCAAAAATGAGGTACTGTCCTTTGATGCCTTTAAGCATACCCTTGAACTCAGGGATTTTCTGCAGATTTAGACTTTTTACCTTCTCCGGGTAGCGATTCACGGGAAATTCCAACGCTACCTCAGAGCTTTGACTCAGGTAATATTCCGTTGTCTCTTCAGGCACAAGGGTTTTTAGCTTATCTCGCCATGCTGCCAGATCCTGATCGGTAACCTCATTTGTGAGCATTTTCCTCCAGTTGGTCTTATCGCTCAGATGTGCTTTTAAAGCCACCTCAGCAATGCCGGCCAGGTAGCGGTTGGGGGTCTCCATTATCTCGATGGCTTCATGCGCACCCTGATCGATCCAGCGGGTCGGGATCTGTGTTTTACGTGTGACTCCTACTTTGATATTGCTCGAATTTGCCAGATAAACTATATGCGGCTGCAACTGCACCTTTTTTTCGTATTCCAGGTCCCTGTCTTCCTTGTTTAAGTGGGCGGTACTGAGTTCGGGTCGCATGATCCAGTCTCCTGCTACCGGTGTTTCGAAAAAGCAGCTTCGGCAGAAACCTTGTCTGTAAATGGGCAGGTTCTCACCGCAATTAAGGCATTGATATTTTAGGAATCTGATATGGATTTCCCGGTCCAGAACCTGGTTCACGTTCAGGAAATCTCCATCAAACAACATGTAGTATTGGATTGGGCTGGCCAATTCAGTCTGCATTTTTTTTAATACTCCCCGATACAGCATTTTTATATATTGTGATAATGTATTTGAAAAAATTAACTTAAAGACTTATTTTTAGTTGATCTAATCAAAGCAAAATATTCATTTTTGTACTTGAAGTTTTGGGGCGATTGGGCTAAAAGTGTTCGTTAGGCAAGCTTCCTATAGAACTTCATCAATCCCGGTTCAATGCAAAAACGAGCACTGAGAAGTAAAGATACCTAAAATGGCCATACCACTATTTAATTCCATCGCGTCCTGGCTTTTAAAAAAGCGCTTTCATCAGATAGAGCTATTTTTAAAATATCCTGCTGAAGTTCAGCAAGAAGTATTGCAGCAGTTGTTGGATTTGGCTGGCGACACAGAACTTGGAAAGCAACATGATTATAACGGTATATATAACTATGAAGTTTTTAAGGAACGCGTACCGCTGGTTTCGTATGAAGATATGGAACCCATCATAGAACGGACGCGCAGAGGAGAGCAGAATATTTTCTGGCCTACATCGATCAAGTGGTTTGCCAAAAGCAGTGGAACAACTAACGCCCAAAGTAAATTTATTCCCGTAAGCACTGAGGCACTTGAAGACTGCCATTACAAATCTGGTAAGGACCTGCTGTGCCTTTATCTCAACAATAATGAAAATTCCCAGCTATTCAATGGCAAAAGCTTGAGGTTGGGGGGGAGCAAAGAATTGTACGAGGATAATGGTACCTTTTTTGGTGATCTTTCCGCCATATTAATCGACAATATGCCGTTTTGGGCCGAACTGAGCAGTACCCCGAGCAACCGGGTGTCTCTCATGAGTGAATGGGAATCCAAAATGAGCGCAATTATCGCCGAAAGTATTCATGAAAACGTTACCAGTTTAGCAGGGGTCCCATCATGGATGCTGGTTTTACTCAACAATGTACTCGAAGCAACAGGTAAACAAGATCTTCTTGAGATCTGGGAAAATTTGGAGGTATATTTTCACGGTGGAGTCAGCTTTAATCCCTACAAAGAACAATACCAGCGCTTATTACCCAAACGGAGTTTTAATTATTACGAGATCTATAATGCATCGGAGGGTTTTTTCGCCATACAAGACAGAAACCACGCGGATGACCTTCTTCTGATGCTTGATTACGGAATATTTTACGAATTCATCCCTATGAATACGCATGGAAGACCTGGCGAGAAGGTGATCCCGCTTTGGGAAGTGGAAACAGATGTTAATTATGCAATGGTGATCACAACAAATGCCGGACTATGGCGATACAAAATTGGTGATACGGTGCGCTTTACTTCAACATCTCCTTATCGAATCAAGGTAACAGGCCGCACCAAACATTACATTAATGCGTTTGGTGAAGAATTGATCATTGAGAATGCCGAGGAAGCGCTGCGTAACAGTTGCAATAAAACCGGTGCAGAAATTTCGGATTATACCGTGGCTCCCATTTATATGTCGGGCAGGCAGAAAGGGGCCCACGAGTGGATCATTGAATTCCGCAAGGCTCCGGATGAAATTGAATACTTTACTGAAGTATTGGATGAAGCTCTTAAAAAGCTCAATTCAGATTACGAGGCAAAGCGCTACAATAATATGACACTAAATAAGCCGAAAGTTCACGTGGCTCCTGAGAAAACTTTTTATAACTGGTTGAAATCTAAAAACAAACTAGGAGGCCAACATAAGATCCCCAGATTGAGCAACGATAGGAACTACGTCGAAGAATTGCTTCAAATGAACCAATAAATCAGGATTTCTTGCTGCTATTTGCCAAATTTAAGGTCTGATTTATTCCCCGGATCTTAAAATTTATACTTATGGCAGAAAAACTAGTGGTTATTTCCGATATGTGGGGCGCCAAAAAGGGACTGTGGATCACATCCTATCTGGGTTACTTACAGCAGTACTTCAGTATCGAGTTTTACGACAGTCGTGAACTCGCTCAAATTGACAAAACTCTCTCCACCACTGACGAAGTTTACAATGCTTTCAAAAATGGCGGTTTAGATATGGCAGTACGTCAATTACTGGCCAAGGAAACTCAAAAAAATCATTATCTCACATTTTGCGCCGGCGGTACCATTGCCTGGAATGCTGCTTCTAAAGGTCTGCCGATGAAATCTCTTTACGCAATTTCACCCATTGACCTGGAGCTAGAGCCTGCAGTGCCAGATTGCCCGGTAACCCTGTTGTACGGTGATGCCGATACTAAAGTTCCACCCGCAGAATGGGCAATTGAAACCAATACGGTAATAGAGACAATTCCTAATTTTGGACATGAAATGTACAGTGATGAGAAAATCATCAAAAAAGTCTGTATGGATCTTCTGGAATTGGTAATGAATAAAGAATATCAACTCTAGGACACTGCCTTGAGCTTCTTGATGGTCTCGTAGGAGAGTTTGTTTTCCGCATAAGGTTTGGATACCTTGAATTCCTTTTCCTCAGAACTTGGTAATTCGAACATTGCATCCGTGAACACAGCCTCACAGAGCGATCTTAGACCTCTGGCCCCCAATTTGTATTCCACCGCTTTTTCCACTATATAGTCCAGTGCCTGTTCCGTTATCTTAAAACTGATACCATCCATTGCGAACAACTTTTCATATTGTTTGATGATCGCGTTCTTTGGTTCAGTAAGTATTGCTCTCAATGTCTTTTTGTCCAAAGGGTTCATATGAGTAAGCACCGGGAGTCTGCCAATAATCTCAGGAATCAGTCCGTATTCTTTAAGATCTTTAGGAATGATATATTGTAGAACATTGGTCTCATCAAGCGTATCTTCGGTTTTCGATGCGCTATATCCAATCGCTTTCATATTCAAACGTTTTGTGATAATACGCTCGATACCGTCGAAAGCACCTCCTGCGATAAAAAGAATATTCTCTGTATTGACTTCGATAAATTTCTGATCAGGATGTTTTCTGCCTCCTTTGGGTGGTACATTGACCATTGTCCCTTCCAGGAGTTTTAAAAGGCCCTGCTGAACCCCTTCTCCGGATACATCTCGGGTAATAGAGGGATTATCACTTTTACGGGCTATTTTATCGAGTTCATCAATGAATACGATGCCGCGTTCTGCTTTTTCAAGGTTATAGTCGGCTGCCTGTAGGAGACGGGTCAGTATGCTTTCTACATCTTCCCCGACGTAGCCCGCTTCGGTGAGCACGGT
>JBPCUI010000050.1:0-4831 GCA_051011235.1 Flavobacteriaceae bacterium | reverse complement strand
GCGAGTTCAATTTCGTGGTCTTTGAGGTATTTCCAGTTATTTTCTTCAAGTATATAAGGACGTATCATTCAAGGACATTTTTGTCAACGTCTTTAAAAATAAGCTTTATTAAGAAAGGTGCAATGATAATGTATATAACTGCGGTATATAAACCCGGGAAATAGCCTGCTTTGTAAATTGACAGGCCAAGATGTGCAATGGGGTTAAAAATAGCAGCCACCAGAATAAAAAAGAGAGGAATAAAAGCGAGTTCTTTTATTCGCTTTAATAGCACGATACCACCTATTATAAAAAATGCATAGGCGGCCATATTAAAAACCAACCAATAATCTTCAGGGTACGGATCCTGACCGAAAAGCAGAGGAAGTTCCACAACAAAACCAGTTAGATACTCTTCGGCAAAATGCAGCATCTGTATACTTAAAGCCAGGAGGTAAATAGGTAATATTTGATTTGGAGCAGGCATTTTTTTATAGAAAGTACTCAGATAAATGAGAAAAGTAATGATTGTTGCGGGAACAAATAACCATACTGCGCTGATGATAAATCCAACCCAGTAAAAAATCCCAATTGCCAATATGCTGATAAAAAGGGGTATGTAAATCGTTCTATCCGCTATCATAACTCTTATACCCAAAAAAACCCGAATAAGACCGAATCGATCTTAGCCGGAGCAAAGTCTTTTAAAGATACGGAAATTCGAGTACCAAACGGATGAAAAATACCATAAAAAAAGCCACCTAAACAGGTGGCTTTCATTGTTATTTGCTCTCTAAGAATTCTTCGTAGGTTTTGAGAGGTAATTTTTCAGCTTCTTTGATTTTCTTTTTAAGCTTTTCAAAATCGGCCTTAGCCTTTTCGAATTGTCCGCTGATTATTCTTAGGTTTTCCAGATCTGCGGAAGAGGGTTTGTCATAACTATCGGCAACTTTGCCGTAAAGTTTAGCCATCTTTTCGCGAAGCTGAGGATCGGCAGTTCCCACATAATTATCCCCGGTGGTGATTACCAGAGTTTCTTTCAGCGCATTTAACTTTGCCGTCATTTTTGTATTCTCATCCGCCTCAGATTTACTGATAAACTCATCCAGTTCATATACAAAATAGGCCAATTCCTGGGTCATATCGTACAACTGAGCAGTGGTATTGTTTTTCAGATTTCGATCTTCTTTTGTCAATGGGGAATTACTGTCGTAAACCAGTTCAAAGACGTGCTCATAAGTATCCTTGCCTTTGGTCATCACTGCCTTGTAAGTCCCTGCAGGCACCTGTGGTGCAGTGAAACCGCCGAAAGTAAGCGTCTTAGCCTTTGCCACTTTTGGTTGTTTACGGGTAAAATTCCAGTTTACAATATTGATGCCTTTGGCTTTACCGGGTCCCAGTTCTGCCACTTTTTCACCCTCGCTGTTTTGGGTCTCCAGGGCCATTTTACCAAAGGTATGTCGCTTGCTGAGCAAATATTTCAGCTGTAAGTTTTTGGTCTTACTCGGACCGGTAAATTCCGTCTCATTTCCGAAATCTCCACCGAAGTTGTTTTCTTCATTAATTACGGTAGGGCTGTTCTCAAAGAAATGTACTTTTTTACCAACAAGATCCTGATTGATCAATCGCAGCGGCGAGATATCATCAATGATGATCACACCGCGACCGTGGGTACCCATCACCAGGTCGTTAGTGGCCTTTTGAAGCTCGAGGTGGTGAATGGCCACTGCAGGCATGTTTTTGGTAAACTTACTCCAGCTACTTCCGCCGTTTAGCGTAACGTAAAGACCAAATTCCGTACCGAGGAATAGTAGGTCGGGATTAACAAAATCTTCCTGAATGCTGCGGGCGAATCCATGGATCTCATCTGTGACAATACTACTCCAGCTTGACCCGTAATCCGATGTTTTATATGCATATGTTTTCTTGTCACCGCTGGTATGCCCGTCAAAGACTGCATAGGCGGTAGCCTTGTCAAGTGAACTTGCTTCGATATGGTAGCACCAGGTATTCGCTGGCAGCCCAGGTATGTTTTTCACTGTATTTGTCCAGGTTTTACCACCGTCCCGGGTAATCTGAACATTGCCATCATCCGTACCCACCCAGATTATATTTTCATCGAGCGGAGATTCCGTGGTGGTGAAAATAGTAGTGTGATTTTCCGCACCGGAATTATCTTTTGATAATCCTCCGGAGTCCACCTGGTTCTGTTTAGCAGGATCATTGGTTGTAAGATCCGGTGAGATGATCTCCCAGCTATCTCCCATGTCCTCGGATCTGTGAAGGTACTGACTACCCATATAGAAACGATCCGGTTGATGTATACTAACGGCCATAGGAGCATTCCAATTAAACCGTAATTTGTCGATCCCCCTGCTTGGCTGGGGTTCAATGGTTTTAAGCAATTTTTTCTCCAAATCGTATCGCCATACGTTTTCTGCTCCCTGCATTTCCGAGTATACGATAGCTTTGGTAGGGTGTTTTAAAACTCTAAATCCATCACCATAGCCCATAGGCTGCCAGTCTCGTGCCTGTATTCCATTAGGTGAGGCGGAAGGTCCGTACCAGGATCCGTTGTCCTGAAGACCGCCGTAAACATTATATGGTTCTGCATCATCTACGCTGATATGGTAGAATTGCGAGAGTGGAAGGTTTTGTACGATTTCCAATGAAGTGCCACCGTCCCAACTGCGGTAAACACCTCCGTCTGTTCCCACATACATAATATCGGAATCCTTGATACTAAATGCGATGTCGTGAATATCTGGGTGCATGGTTCCCAAATCTTTAAAGGTCTTACCACCATCGCGTGAGATGGACCCAAAGAGTCCTGCTTTTACCACCACATCTTCATTGCGTGGATCAACAACAATCCTTGAGAAGTAAAATGGTCTTACGGTAATACCAAAATCATTATTTAGTTGTTCCCAGCTAGCACCTGCGTCATTGCTGCGATAAAGACCTTTTCTTTCATCTACCTCTGCTTCAATCACCGTGTATAAAATATCGGTATTGGAGGGGGCTATCGCAATAGCCAATCGTCCTAAATTACCTGTAGGAAAGCCGTTGTGTATTTTGTTCCAGCTTTTGCCAGCATCTGTGGATTTATAGAGAGCACTATTGGATCCTCCTGACTCGAAGGACCATGCGGTTCTTCTGAACTCCC
Organism: Flavobacteriaceae bacterium; assembly: GCA_051011235.1. GTDB lineage: Bacteria > Bacteroidota > Bacteroidia > Flavobacteriales > Flavobacteriaceae > JAHEJJ01. Next base: position 1,686 of record JBPCUI010000050.1, on the reverse strand, counting down.
ACATGGAAGCGTAGAGTATGTTGGGGTTTTCCGGATCCATTGCCAGGTCTGCGCAACCGGTTTTGGGATTGATATATAATAATTGATCCCAGCTCTGTCCTCCATCAGACGACTTGTAAATTCCTCTTTCATCGCTGTCGCTCCAGAGGGCTCCCAATACACCAACATAGATCTCGTTTGAATTGACGGGGTTGACGATTACATTGGCGATCCTTTCTGAATTGTCGAATCCGATTTTATTCCAGTTTGCGCCGCCGTCGGTTGATTTAAAAAGACCGTCACCTATAGACACGGAATTCCTGGTCCAGGTTTCGCCTGTCCCTACATAAATAGTATTATCCGGATCATTAGGATCGAGTGCAATGCTGCCGATGGACTGGCAATATTCGTCAAAAATAGGGTTAAATGTAGCACCGGCATCTGTGGTTTTCCATACGCCTCCACCGGCAGCACCGGCATAAAAAACCCTGCTATTGGCCGGGTGAACTTCCAGGTCATTGATACGCCCGCTCATAAGAGCAGGACCAATTTGCCTGGCTTTCATATCACCGAAAAAATCTCCGGCTTTCAAGGGCTTTGCATCCTGTGCACTCAATGAGAGAGGCAGGAGCAAACCCATACAAATGATGGATATACCAAATCTTTTCATATAGTTGTTAGTTAAGACAAAAAGGCCTTTGCTGTGAAAGGTCTTTTTCGTGTATGTAGTTTATTCTTTGCTTTCTTCTGTAGGTATTTCTTCAGGAAATGCGAAGATTTCATCATTGACTACAGGATTGAGCTCAATACTTTCTATTATTAGCGGTTGTGATTGCCCGTCTTTGACTCCCTGGGTCATTGAGAAAGGGAAATACAGTCCGTCGACCTCCTGGTAATCACTCATGGTAACTTCTTGAGTCATACCTTTCATTTGCCCGAATTTGACTTCGGATTGAACAGCGATAGGCACAAAATTTTCAGTTTCGAAGAAGTAGAAGCTGATGTCTTCTTCTTTGTTTCCATCCACGGTCATCGGTTCCTTCACGAGCTTAATTTTATAAGTTTCAGTACCATCATAAGGCTCTGTACCCAAAAATTCGGCTGTATAGCCTTTTTCCTTGTAATCGATAAAGGAGTCCGGAAAGTCGTTGGTATTCAATTTGAAATTTTCAGTGGCCTCAGCGTCACTTTTTTCGGCTTTCATTGTTATGAAATTGGTGCTCCAAAGTACCTCTCCATCGTAGACCCCCTGTTTAATTTCCTGACCCTGAAAGCTAACGATCGTCATTTGACGTCCATCTTTTAATTGTACAATTTCCAGGGGGATTTCCATTCCCTGCTGGGTTACCTTGGCTTTCATTTTTATACCTTCCAGGTTTTTGAACTTTTCAAGGCCACCGGAATTTTCCCAGTAGTTGGCAAGGATTTCATCAACAGTTTGAGCCTGAGTTGGAACAACCAGTGCCAACATAAGCAGGGCCATAAAGGTTTTAATAAGATTCATAGAGTTTTCTTCTTTAAATAGTTAAGGATATAGAAAGTTAGTGTGTAAATGGGTGATTTTGTTACATAATAAATTTGAATATATCAGATCTTATTAAACACAAATTGCATTTTTATACATTTTTGACAGCGAAGGGACAGCATGCAATATTTTAAAAAATAAAAAACAAAGAGCGAACCCTGATTTTTCGGTGGCCTATATTC
>JBPCUI010000049.1:0-2777 GCA_051011235.1 Flavobacteriaceae bacterium | reverse complement strand
GCCTGTTCTTTGGTTTCCGGACGTATATCTGTGGCAGTTACCAGCGCGCCCAGTCGTTTGGCCGTTGCAATGGCCTGCAAGCCCGCTACCCCTACTCCGTAAATCAATACTTTGGCGGGTTTTATGGTTCCGGCCGCCGTCATCATCAACGGCAGGATCTTTTTCATATGATAGGCTCCCAGGATAACCGATTTATACCCGGCAAGATTACTTTGCGAACTTAAAACATCCATTTCCTGTGCCCTGGAAATACGTGGCATGGCATCCATCGAAAAAGCAGAGACCTTTTCGGCCGCTATAGAGCGGATAAGTTCCGGATTTGATTTATGGAATAGCTGGCTGATAAGCACCTGGCCTTCGTTTACCAACTTGAGATCGTCTTTGTTAAATGGATTGATTTTCAGAAGGACGTCTGCTTCTTTAAAGACAACACCCCTCTTTTCTGTAGTTACGCCTGCTTCCCTGTAATCCGAGTTCTTGTATGCAGAGTCAGAACCCGCGCCTTCCTCCAGGATAATTTCAAATCCTTTTTTTGTGAGTTTTGCAGCAGTTTTCGGTGTGATGGAAACCCTTTTTTCTCCCTTATTGGTCTCCTTCAAGATGCCTATTTTCATATGCGGTCCCGTTTACCAGAGGAAAAGGCCTTGCCAAATCCTCCCTCAAAATAAGACTTTTATTTGAATACAATGTACATCTGTCTGCTAATTCGGCCTATGACAAATATCATTGTTGAATTCCGTCCCTTACAAAAGTGTTTTCTGTGCTGAGGCAGGATATATTTTTGGTCTCTGTTTTTTCTATAGCTGGCCAGCACAACCCAAAAGTGCAGGGTTCTCCCTGTATCCGGATCTTAATTTACCAGTAATTAAAGAACAACTCTACAATTACACCCAGCACAAAGCCACCGAAAGCCCAGTAAAAAGAAATTCTTCCCAAACCGAATTTATTGGTAAATGCGATCCAAAGAGCGATAATTGCGCAGATAATAAAAAGTACAGTGCCGTAGAGCGGAAGGTTGGTAACGAACAAACCCACCGCATTAAAAACCGGGTCGAGTATTGCTGTAAATGCAAACAGAGCTAAAGTAAAATTGGTCTTGGCATGTTTAAAAAAGAGCTGGTATCCGGCAATCAGCAGCTCCACGCAAATAGCCAACGGTCCGAATTGATTGTAATATTCCTTATCGAAATAAGATTCGAGACCTTGAGGAAATTGCAGCTGCAGATAAAAAATAATGCCCAATACCAGGGCGATGAGCAGAAAGACAAACGCAATTATTTTTCTAAGATTCATGCATGCTCAATTATCACTCAAAAACCCCCATCCGGTCTTTGGAAATGGTTCCCTCCGGTGTTTCCACTACCACAAAATAAGACTGTGCGGTGATGGTCTGTTTGTCGAGGAATTCTTTTGCGGTCGCTTTATCGGGTGCTGAATAATGCCTGTAAATTGCCGGGGTACCGTAGGAAATCTCGTTTCTTTCACGCAAAAACTTCACATCTCCCATATCATCTTCAACTACCTTCTCTGATTTCTTTATGATTTTTACTTTCCCATCGTGCAACGCCAGGCTGTCGCCGGGTTCTATGGAGTCAATTTGCTCTGGCGTCATTTCAAAACCGGCGGCGCTGAGAAACTGTTTTGCGTAGCGGGGTCCTTCACCGTAATAGCCAAGTGTTAGAAAATTGATATCCACATCTCCGCTGCGCTCCCCGCTATAAATCCTCATGCCATCCTGGTAGGCAAAATAGATCTCGAACTTGGGGAAGTGGCTCATATAGTCAACTCCCACCAAGGGGCCGTGCCTGCTGATAAGGTTCTCGGACATCTCCCTAAAATACTGTTCTATATCGCCGCCGTTGTATTTTATGGTTTCCATAGCCGCCTCCAGTTGTGAAGCCTTGCTCATATCCTTGGCGTCGGTCACTATATATGATGTTTTCACTGGTTCCTCTACTACCTCCTCAGGTTCTTCTGTGGCCTTAACCGGCTCTTCAATTTCGAGCTGGCGGTCTGCTTCGTCAGTGGGTGCGGGATCAATTACGATTGATTCTGTATGTGTGTAGGATATGCCCAATCTGGAACTGAGATATTCGAGCACATCACCAAGCGTTCTAAAATTTTCAATATCAGCATCCGGGATCTCAATACCTAAATCTTCTTCCAGTTCCATGGTAATTTCCAGAACATCCAGGGAATCAAGTCCCAGGCTATCAACCGAGTCAGTGAGTTTAAAAGGGCCATCCAGCCCGGTCATATCCGATATAGCGCGGATGAGTGCAGACTCAACCTTGCTGTAGCCTTTTATTATTGCACCAGGTTCGCCAGTGGGAGGGTTATAGGTACCGGGTTTATGGTTTTCAGGCTTTGGTTTGCCAAAAAGTTTGTCGAGAAATCCCATGTTGTACAATTTAAGTTGCGTGCTATAGAAGGGTGGGATCAGTTAAACAGCCGCTGATGATTCCTTTAAAATTACAACAAATGCACTGTAAAATCCAACCCTCCCTTTAATAATTTTCTGTCTTCTAAAACCGTAGCCGGCGGCTTGAAAAAGGCCGGATCCTATAGCGGTATATGCCCCAATTTTACAAAAGGGCGGAACCTGCCGGGCTGACCCAGGTCATAGGAAATCCGGGGCCCGGTCTTTATGTTCACTGTTTAAAAATCTGTCTTATGTGCTTGAAAAAATTGACCTTCATTTGTGTTCTTTCAGCTATTCTTCTTTTGCTCTCATCTTCTTCCTGTTCTAAGGAAGACGATCGTGTGATAGTCCCCGA
>JBPCUI010000048.1:0-5148 GCA_051011235.1 Flavobacteriaceae bacterium | reverse complement strand
AACCAATTGTGGGTCTTTAACGGTGGCCATCAGTGGCCGGAACCTGTCTACATAGAAAAGGCCATGATCACAGCGACCCTTCTAGCCACGTCCAGGGGTTTTGTGCCCAAAGACAAATCTTATATCGAGACCAATTATAAAAATGAACTGGGATTACTTAGTTCATTGGTCGAAAAGCGGGATTACGTATCGGCCTATGAGCACTTAAATGAGATCATAAGTGTTTACCAACTTCATACTTCAGTGGATACACTGATTGAGCAAAGAAAACTATTGAGAAAAAATAGAGAATACAAAATTCAGCGAAGGGATGAGAACGCCGCATTGTTCAAGGAATCACTGATGCGCGATGACTATCAATACAATTTGCTGGAGGACCTCAGTACCTTGAACTACAACAATTTGGGCTGGTGGAATTATCAGTTTAGTGAATTAAATAAATATAAGGAGAAGAGTGCTGTATCGGAGCGAAATATGGGAATACGCCTGATGGCTTATTTAAATGCTCTTATCGAAGATAATATCGATATCGAAAAAGCCGAGGACCGCGTAAATGAAGAGGCTCTTAGTTTCCTGTGGATGTTAAAAACTATTACGGAATCGGAAAATTTTGACTACTATCTTAAAATTATTTCGGACAGCGCTAAATATGAAGATTTCGGCACCTCACTTTTCTATCTTGAAGAATTGTTGAAACGTGGATATAAAGACCAGGATGAACTTTATAAACTGGAACACACTGCCCTTCTTCGCATAACTCCGGAGTTTAACGATCTGATTAAGAAGTACCTGAAAGATGCCAGGTATGAGATCATTGAGGAATAATGCAATCAATTTCATTAAGATCCCAGTCAATTACCAAACCCCCGGCCAGTGACCGGGCAATCTCCTTGCCGTAAAGGTACTCACAGAGGTAAAGTGCTGCTTCGAAACTTTTGGCTCCACCGGCCGATGTAATATACTTGCCGTCGTGAACAAAAAGGACGCTGTCTGCCACCTCAAGCTGTGGGAACATTTCTCTGTACTTAGCAATGTCGCTGGGAAAAGTTGTCGATACTACTTCATCGAGCAATCCGGCTTTGGCCAGTACAAACGCTCCGTCACAATGCGAAGTAACAAATTGTGCACCAAGAGAAACCTTCCTTACAAAATTTAGCATCACAGTGTCTTGGAGGTCGGTATCCAGGTGGTGTTCTGCACTGGGAACGACCAGGATATCAATTGTTGGAAGGATATCGGTGGTATAATCAAAATCGGGTAATATGCGTACTCCTTCGAATGTGGTTACAGCTTCTGTGGTATTGGCAACCGTAAAGGTATTCATCGCCTTGATACCGCTCCTGTATTGGGTATGCTGGAAAATATCGTATGGCGCAGTGAATTCGGTGTTATAGGTGCCTTCCATTATTAGGAAAGCTACGTTGTAACGATTGCTGTCATTAGCTGCCAGCTTCGAGTCAGCAGCTGCCGACTTTCTATTTTTTTCTTCTTCCATCTGGCAACTCAATGTCATGAATAGCAAGAAGAATAAACCTGAGAAGAGATATAGACTTAATTTTTTCAAGATGCCCGTTTCAATATCTTTTTGAGTAACAAAAGTAGCAAAATACCAATCAGACCGATTATGGTGGCTCCGTACCAACTTATCTCATAACCAAAATTTGATATAGACAACATTCCCGAATTGTGCGCAAAGATGTGAGCTATGGAAAATGCAATGCTGTAGAGTGCCAAATACTCTCCTTGTTTACCTCTCTTCGCGCGTTCCAGCGCCCATGCATTGGAAAATGGAAAAATGATCATTTCACCGATGGTCATCAATATCATACCTGCGACTAGGATACCGGTCCAGGAAGTGAGATTAAGGATCAGGAAACTCGCGGTTACCATAAAGAACCCTATGACCATATTGTATATTTTAGAACTGGTTCGCAGCTCCATATAACGAATAAGTGGCATTTCGAATACAAATATTAAAAATCCGTTTAAGCCCAGAAGTAAACCGATCTGACCCTCGCTTAAGGAGTGTATTTCATTGTAATACAGGGGTATTGTTGAGAAATACTGAACAAAGATGAAGCTGCACAGCACCATGGCGGCAAAGAATATCCAATAAGGGATGTCTCTGTAAACGGATTCCGGAGCTTCATTGACTACCTTGTCTGATTCCTTTGTTTTTTTAGGGTTTAACAGCAATAACAATAAAATCCCGGCTACAACACATGTTACGCCATCAACCCAAAACAAGCCGGTGTATCCCAGTGTAGCTATGATCAGTCCGCCAATAGCAGGGCCGGCAGAAAAACCGAGGTTTATCGCCAGCCTGATCAGGGTGACCGAACGTGTTTTGTTTCCTGCCTTGCTGTAAGCGCTCATTGCGACAAAGGCCGCAGGTCTGAAAGCATCGGCTACCATCATTAGAAAAAAAATCCCACCGCAGACCCACCAAAAACTTTTAAAATACTGTATCGAAATAAATAGCATACCTGTTAGCAACAAGCTTACTAACATCACTTTGTAATAACCAAAAGTATCAGTGAGTCTTCCACCAATCCATGTTCCGACCAAGGATCCCAGTCCGAAAAACATCATGATGATACCCACGTTTTCTAATGAAAATAAAAGATCCTTGTTTAAGTAAAGCGATAAAAAAGGAATCACCATCGTGCCCGATCGGTTGATCAGGGTGATCAGAGCCAGCCACCATAATTCCCTGGATAGACCACTAAACGAGTCCAGATAATTTAAGTAGAGTTTCTTCATAAGACTCAAAAAAAAAGCCCGGCAAATTCTGCCAGGCCACATATGTTGATTTCGTTAAGCTTTATCTATGACAGCACTGGATCCATTTCTCGTGATACATTGATCGTTAAGAGGCGCCGTGCGGTTAACATATAACTTTCTTTAGAAACAAATCTACCTAAAAAATTTCTAAGTTGTGATTGTGATTTCTTATATATTAGATGAATGAATAAAGCGCTGACCATAGGATGCTGCCTGATACTCACGGGACTATCTTCATGTAAAGATGACAAAAGGTATCACGATACAGATAATAAATCTGTCATTGCTGCACAATCAGATGCTCTGACAGATATTTTAATGTTCCGGAAAGAGCTCAATGCACAGTTCAGTGATCCGGAAAATTCTCCCTTGCCAGATCGCTTCAGAAAGGATTTTGAGAGTCTTGACTTTTTTGAACCCGATACAAGTTTCCGCATCCTCGCCTTTTTAGAGAGAACACCTGATGCACTGCCATTTTTAATGCCAACAACAACCGAACGAAAATCGACCGAACGCGTATACGGGATTGCGCACTTTAAAATTGAGCAAGAAGTTTATGGATTGGAGGTTTACCAGAATCTCGATCTGATGGGGGAGGAGGAATTTGAAACATACCTGTTCCTTCCATTTACCGATGCCACCAACGGCAAGTCAACATATGCGGGCGGCAGGTACCTGGACCTTGAAATACCGGAAGGAGATTCACTGCTCATCGATTTTAACAAGGCTTACAATCCGTATTGTGTCTATAATAAAAAGTATTCATGTCCGCTGGTGCCGGAGGTAAACCAGTTGGCTGTTGAAATCAGAGCAGGTGTGAAAATGTTTAATAAGAAAAAACCCTGACTAAAATGTCAGGGCCTTCCAATTCAATTAAACACAAACCAAACTAAATATAATTGATGATTGTTTTTATTTAAAATGCAAATACAGCAGCCAGCAGGAACGATGAAAGATTATCCTGCGCTTCGAGATCTGAATTTATAAAGGCATTGTCTGAAGCTGTATCAAACCTGATTTCAGGTTTGATCGCAAGCTTGCCAATTTGAATATTTCCTGTAGCCGTAATAGCAAATACGTTCGAATCTGCCACGCCGGTACCTATGGCTCCAAAATCTCCCATTTCTTCGAAATATTCTCCTCTTAAACCTATAGTGAAAGTCTCGGAAGTTGTGTATTGTGGATATAAGGCTACCCCGTAAAAACCAAGGTCATCGGGCGTATCTTCATCGAACCCAACATCAACCGTGTCCTGATGGGTAGCATTGATACCCAGGAAGAAATCTTCACCAATATTAAACCCTCCTGTAAAATCTATCTGGAAAAGCGCATTAATATCCGGCTCTTCAATGACTCCATCATTTACAATTTTATCAATTCCCTGTTTTCCGTACAAGAAGTTAAGATATTGACCTGCATATCCCAGCTGAGCACCAAAACTTAGATCGCTTTGTCGGGCAGAAGATGTAAAATCGGTTTGATTCAAGACCGCTAACATGGCCGTCCAGTCGTTTCCTAAATCAAAATCTGCTTTCAGACCATTGTGCGAAAACGGGCCGTAGGAGAACATATAAGAAGTACTATAGTTAAAGTTAGCAGCTGGCGAGATTACTTCATATCCCAAAAATGTGTTGAAATTTCCTAAGGTCAGTGTCACTTTATCACTGACATTCCAATAGACGTACAACTGATTCACGATACTGGTAGGACCTGAATCATTGAAAACTGCATCTTCACCTCTGGGTCCGAATACCAGATCAGCGACGAAACCTACTTTTTCACCTTCATATCCCCCTACCAAATTGATCATACCGATGGCAAAACCTGCGTCATTAGCAAATGATGATCCAGGAGCACTTGGAGCTATTTCACCAATTTCCTCACCTGCCTCTATAATCGGAACCCTGCTGTTTAATCCGTTAAAATTGGCACGGAAATAAGCATCTACCGATCCGCTAAAAGAAAATTTGCCTTTTTTCTCTTCCTCTTCCTCATCCTGGGCAAATAGTGCACCACTCAGGAGCAATACGGCCAGAAATAATACATATTTTATGTAACTTGTATTGATAATCGTTTTCATAGTTCAATGTTTTAGTAATTCCTTATTTGGAATTTTATTAAATGATCTGAATTGAATATTAAAATGGTTATTTAACGGAGCGTTCTGCCAAACGCTCCGTTCGCTTTTATTAAAGTTTAATGTTGATTCATTCTAAAATCCGGATAGGCGTCCATTCCGTGCTCGTGCAAATCCAGGCCGTCCAGTTCTTCTTCTTTGGAAACCCGTATTCCTACAGTTTTCTTCAGGGCGTAAAAGATTATAAATGCCGTGATACAGCAGAAAACACCTGCAGCGGCCACACC
>JBPCUI010000047.1:0-3683 GCA_051011235.1 Flavobacteriaceae bacterium | reverse complement strand
AGGAATGAATGCGGTAAAAGTTACCCTCCAGAAATAATCCTTATTATCAATCCTCTATAAATTCGCCCTTTTGTTTAGCTACTCTTGTTCCCCATTCGGCGATGGATGTCAGTACCGGAGCTAAACTTTCCCCAAACGGTGTAAGTGCGTATTCTACTTTAAGAGGTGGTTTTTTGGTGTAAACCTTTCGGGAGATCAACCCATCTTTTTCCAGCTGTTTAAGTTGTAGGCTTAAAGTGCGCTCGGTAATTGTGGAAATCAATTTTCGCAATTCACTATATCTTTTTTTACCGTCGATCAGATAAACCAATATCACACTCTTCCATTTTCCACCTATTAATTCCATGGCAATACTAGTAGCACAGGAAAACAGTTTGTCATTGTATTTTATAACCCTTCTTTTATGTTGTACTGCCATAATTCTATACGATTGGTGCACAAAACTAATACACTATATTTAGTTATACAACTATACTTTTTATAGTAAAATTATTGATCTTCTAATAGATTGTTTACCAGTATTTTAACTACATTTTTGAAAGATTTTTTATACTATCCTTTTTGACCGTTATTGCGAGATATTAAAACTCTGCCTACTTTTGTCACTATACTTTTGATAGTTAATTCCAAAGACTAAAATAGCGCATAGCATGAAAGCAATAATATTGGAAAAAACAGGTGGTGTAGAAAACCTGAGACTTAAAGAAATTGAGAAGCCAGTGGCCGGAGCTAATGATGTATTGGTTGAAGTAAAGGCTATCAGTGTAAACCCTGTAGATTTTAAAGTACGGGCACATGAAGGAGTGCTTAATATGATCTATGGCGAACAACGACCCGCTATATTAGGTTGGGATATCGCCGGCACTGTTGTGGCTACCGGTGGGAATGCGACTCAATTTGAAGTTGGCGACAGGGTTTTCGGAATGGTAAATTTCCCCGGCAATGGGAATGCCTATGCCGAGTTTTTGGTTGCACCGGAAGACCAATTGGCAAAAATACCATCGGGCATTACTTTTGAGGAAGCGGCGGCAACCACTTTGGCAGCACTAACGGCCCTACAGGTATTGCACGGTCGGGTTAAAAAAGACGACCGGGTATTGATACACGCCGGATCGGGTGGGGTAGGGCACTTCGCCATACAAATTGCAAAGTCATTAGGAGCCTATGTGATCACCACCAGTTCTGCCAGGAATAAGGACCTGGTGATGTCTTTGGGCGCCGATGAGCACATAGACTACCGTGCCCAGGCTTTTGAAGATGTGGTTAGAGATATAGATTTTGTATTCGATATGTTCAATGGAGACATATTGCTAAACTCCGTCAAAGTGGTTAAGCCAGGCGGTTCTATTGTTTCACTACCAACGCCGGAGTTTTCAGATGAAGTGATAAATTTGGCAAAAGAGCGCAAAGTGAGTGTTTCAAATTTATTGGTGCATTCAAGCGGAGAAGATATGAACAGGCTTAAAGAATTCCTGGAAAATGGAGCGATTAGACCCCATGTTTCAAAATTATTTCTCTTTGCCGAAATGGCCGAGGCACATCAGCAGCTCGAAAGTGGCAGAACCGTTGGAAAAGTTGTGGTAACGGTATAACATTACGAAACAATCGCAGAAATGAACAATACGCAGTTAACCGTTGTAGCCAGAATTCTGGCAAAAGAAGATAAACGGGAATTGGTAAAATCCGAGTTAATAAAACTAATCGATACTACCAGGGCCGAATAAGGTTGTGTTAATTACGACTTACACCAGGACAATGAGAATCCCAACTTATTCTTATTCTATGAAAATTGGCAAACCCGTGAATTATGGCAACAACATATGGACAATGCTCATCTGGCAGACTATATGAAAGCCACAGACGGTGCCGTGGAAGAATTTAGTTTAAATGAAATGACCGTTGTAGAGTAGGTTTTCCTTCATAATTATTTTATCGGAGGAGGTGGCAGATCTGGAATGATGTCAAATTTGACATTATATATGATTTACTTGCTTGTTTTTGTCTATTTCTTTGCGGTTTTATACTTTTCCATGGCTCTTTTACTACTTTCCCGGGCCATTACATCTAATTTATCCGAGATCATGGTTCTGGCATTTGCATCCAGATCGTCAATGTGAAAACGCATTTCCTTGTCAACCAATCCTCCATAACCTACATTACCTCTCCAAATGCGCGCGAAATCACTAGTCCGAATAATCCGAACTTCCACTGCTAAGTTTAAATGGTAGGTCTTCCATTTTATAGGAGCGTAGGTAGCTTTCCATCCCATGAGAGGAACAATGGCCTCAATAATATAATCTGCCTCAATACCCTCATATTTGGACATATCTTTTAGTTCCGAAGGAGAGGAGTAAGGATACGCTTCATCACGCACCTCCAGATTACTAACCAACCCCTCCTCTGTAAAAAATTGCGCAAGGTTTTTATGAACCCTTAAAGAGGGATTATAGCTGTGCCTTTTCAGCGTATCTGCATCATCGGATTTTGTGAGGTCTGAAATAAGTCCCGCTCCGGCGGCATCCTTCGGAGTCATGACATACATAGGCGGTGCATCATAACGGACCATCAGCACTTTGGATGTTTTCAAATTTTCTTTTTCTTCAGAGGTCAGTTTGCCTTTTTTCTGTGCACTTACCACGTTTCCGGTTAGGAATATCAGCATGTAGCAAAGTATTGCTTTGGTGATCGGGTTTTTCATTGGGTTTAGGTTAAATTCGTCTTCAACAAAACGTTTATGGCAAGGCTATATTGTATTAACGGAACAGGGAAAACGCATCGGAAACGCTAACAATTAATTCCAGAAAAATTGCTCAGACCTTGTTGACGAGATAGATCACACAGCCGTAGTTATAATTTCAATTATCTCAAATACACGGTTGGCCAAGTTTTACATTAAATCCCAATTTGAATTATAATTTTCCAAAGGCCGACAAGTTATTTCACCTCTAGTTGGCAAATCAAAGGTGAAGAAATGCTAGCTGAAATCGACCTAAACCATATAAATTCTATGGTTTTTATATAGTCTGATACCACCAGAATTTCTTAACTTTAAAAGGCTTTCAAACTTTCCTGAGGAACATAGTTCCCCCACTTTATTGTTGTTTAATTTTAAAAAAACGCGTCATGTTAAAGAACATCGTACAGACGCCCAAAAATCTTTTGCACAAGGGTGCAGAGAGATGGGAGCAACGTTTGAAAGTAAGAGAAAAGAATATCCAGGGAGTGAGAGATGGGAAAATATCCGAGATCGAGCCCCAGGAGCGAATTGAGAAAAGGCTGAATCATCTGAGTGAAGTGGCCCAGAAAGCCAGTCTTCGCGAACGACGGGTTAATCTCAGCGAGGGATTCCAGCAAGATGTTGGCCTGGAACGGGTAATAGGCGGTGACGACTTTCTCGGGATTGATTTTTTGGAACTCGGTTTGGCCGTATCCCGTTCGGTATGCAAGGTCAACATATTCAGATCTCCGGGCAGATCTGCCGGCTCCGGTTCAGGATTTCTGATCGGACCTAACCTGGTGATGACAAATAACCATGTCTTGCCGAGTGAAGACCTGGCCAGGTTTTCCATTTTGGAGTTCGACTACCAGCTCAACAAGCACGGGCAGCCGATGGAATCTGTAAGATTTGCGCTGGATCCGACCGAATTTTTTGTCACCGATGAACGATTGGACTACACAATCGT
>JBPCUI010000046.1:0-3697 GCA_051011235.1 Flavobacteriaceae bacterium | reverse complement strand
CGAATACATCCAGTGACAAGGCGTTATTAGGTTGATCACCGGCCCGGTAGAGAATGGGAGTGCCCTCCTTCAACCCTGAAGCCGTTGCACCTTCTTTAGAGACTCTGGCTTGTACAGAAAAAGTTTTAACAATATCTGGAATCAGTGATCGATCTATTCCGTAATAGTCAAGAAGAAAATCCGAGATCTGGTTGGACTTGAAATCCCAGAGTATACCTTCAGAAAGTCCGGGAACCGTAGTGTTGATTGTATTGGAAAACTTGTATGCGATATAATCACCCGGGAGCATGAACTTTCGAATTTTTAGGTATAATTCAGGTTCGTTTTCTTTTACCCATTTTAGTTTAGATGCAGTGAAATTTCCAGGTGAGTTTAGTAAGTGGTTGCTGCATTTATCTGCGCCAAGGTCCGCAAGGGCCTTATCGCCAAAAGAAACTGCCCGGCCATCGCACCAAATTATAGCAGGACGCAGGGGGCGACCTTCATTGTCAATCACAACAAGTCCGTGCATCTGATAGGCAATCCCAATCCCTTTGATCTCATGAGCATTGATCTTTGTATCTGAGAGTAGGGAAGCAGTAACACTACAGATATATTTCCACCAAATGTCTGGTTCTTGTTCTGCCCACCCGGCCTGGTGCGAGATCATTGCTAATTCTTCCTGAGGTTCCTGCGCCACTGCGATTACTTCTCCACTACTGCTTTTTACAATAGCTGCTTTTATGGAAGAACTGCCCACATCATAGCCGATATAGTACATCTTATTTTTTGGGTGATTGACCAGGTAAGATATTGTATTTACGAAGAAGAGGCAAATAAAAAACCCCGGCCAATTTGGCCGGGGTCTATAACTATTTATGCTTGTATTGGATTAATTACAAGGATCAGCTCCTGGATATCCACAATTCTGTACCAAATTTGGATTTGCCAGTAATTGCTGAGCAGGAATTGGGAACAAGGAACGTGCCTGGTTTCCAACTTGAGCACTTGGCTTAAACTCCCATGCTCTAAGGTACTGACCAAAGCGCTTAAGGTCTTGTCTTCTCCAGGTTTCCATATAAAGCTCTCTTCCTCTTTCGTCAATCAGTGTCTGAGCATTAGCAGAACCTAATGGGGTAGCCCCTCGAAGGTTGCGCAATGTATTGAGCATCGATAGAGGATCTCCACCGTTTCTCCACATAGCCTCTGCTTTCATCAAATACGCATCTGCATATCGGAATACAATTTCATGACCGGTAAATCCACCAAATCTAGGATTGTACTTCATAACACGGATACCGGTTGTCTCATCGTTGTTGATCAAACTGCTGGAACCTGAGCCATCCTGGAACTCCCTTTTAAATGTAAGTGGAGCTCCAGCCCTGTCTTGTAGAGCGGTACCGTCAAGATCATACTGCTGGTTGACTAGGAAACCGAACCCAACATTAGATCCGTCTTCTAAGCCTCCGTTGTCTGTAGTTCCTTCTCTGCTAGTAAATGGAGTTCCGGCAGGCGGGACACCACCTCTACGAACTTCTTGTCCGTCTAAAATAGTCAGATCAACTTCAACACGGTTGCTGTTAGGATCGCCTTCGAAAAGGTCGTAGTATTCAGCCAGGGTGCTGAAACCATTCCAGCCACCTCCACCAATTGTAGTAGAATTGTAGTGTAATCCGTTAAAGATACGGTTACCTACACCTGCATTATTTGACCAGATTGTTTCAGTATCTGCACTTTGTCTGAAGATATCGAAGTAGTACATTGATTCAAGTGCGTATCCCTGAGCGGTAATATCATCCACCAAGGAAATAACCTGAGACATATCACCGGACTCTGCGCTGGATGCACCAACAAAGATGAATTTGTTTAATAGCAATTTAGCTTTGAGGTATTTCGCAGCTTCCTTACTAGGTCTGAAAGTAGCATCTGCGCCGCCACCGGCAGCCAAAGAAGACAGGCCGGAAATGGCCGCATCCAAGTCTGAACTAATAAAAGCGACTGCTGCCTCACCTGTAAGTACTTCAGGTAAGGAAGAAGATGGTAAACTCACATCTCTAAATGGAACCTGACCGAACAGATCCAGGATGATAAACATGGAATAAGCCCTTAAAAAGCTTGCTTCTCCTATATTCTGAGCACTTGGATTACTTCTGGAATCCAGTACCTGTGAAGCTAGAAGCTGATTCGCATTCCAGTCATTGAAAGGAGTGATGATATCAGTAGCTTCGGCATTCCACTCGTGGTTATGAAGGTTTCTCCAACGACCGTTATCTCCCCAGTCCGTACCTCTGGTAGGAACTAAAGCAGCATCTGTGGTAACCTCGTCAAGCGCAAACTTGTTGGCTTGATCACCGTACTGACCACTCATTCTATTCAGAATTTCATCGACCGTAGATGAGGGATCGGCCAGTCCCTGGAAACCTTCACTAATAATAGAATCGGTCTCCTTAATTTCCAGATTGGTACAAGACGTTAGTCCGACAACCACCAGAAATGTTAGAAAGTATAATTTGAATTGTGTTCTTTTCATGATTTACAATTTTTCTTAATTAAAATGACACGTTAATTCCTAAAACAACCGTTCTGGGGTTAGGGTAACCGGCAAAATCGATCCCTCTGGAAGGTACACCTGATCCAAGATCACCTGTATTGACTGTAACTTCAGGATCAAGACCACTGTAATCAGTAATCAGGAATAAGTTCTGACCTGTTACAGAGAGCCTCAGATTTTTAATAGCACCTTCTCCATCTAGAGGCACATTATAGCCGATGGTTGCGTTCTGCATCCTTACAAAATCTCCTTTTTCCAGGAATCGTGTAGAAACATCTGCCGAAGCACCAGCAGCTTCCCCGCTGGTCAACACATCTTGAGTAACATTCCTTGCATTTGTGATTGAACCAGAAGTAAAGAATGCATTAGCAGTGTTGTTGTAAACTGAGAATCCGAATTGTCCTGAGAAATAAGCTGAGAAATCCCAGTCATTTATTTGAGCGTTTAACGACAAACCGGAAGTAATCTCAGGAAGCGCGCTCTCACCAATAAATGTCTGGTCGCCAATAGGATCACCTACTCCGTTACCATCTACATCTGTATATATTGGGAATCCATCGCTGTCAAAGCCTTCGAAAATTGCCATATAGTAAGCGAATAATGGCACTCCTGCTTCGAAGCGTTGTGCGAATGCGCCTGATAGTCCTTGTCCGTTAATCTCACCTGTGTTTATTGAACTGGCAAAATCCTGGATTTCGTTATCGTTAAAAGCAATGTTAAAAGAGGCGCCGAATGTAGCGTTATCTGTCTGTACAAAATCATAAGCCAGTGCTAATTCAAGACCCTTATTGATTATGGCGGCATCTACGTTACCAAACTGGAACGGATCCACGGCCGGAGCCGCTGGTGGAGTTCTTAACAATACATCGGTTGTTTTTCTACGATATACATCAATACTACCGGTAAATCTGTCAAGGCCGAGACCAAAATCAAGACCTAAGTTAAAGTCTACTGTTTCCTCCCATTTCAAGTCGGGGACATCAGTTGCAACAATAGCCAAACCATTTTGGTTTACAACATTATCATTCTGAATACCGAGTCCGGCAAATCGCTGACGCGCTACAAAATTACCATATCCAAGACCATCCTGGTTACCTGTGATACCGGCACTAAGTCTTAACTTAAAAGTAGAAAGGTTATCTCCAATAAAGTTCTCTTCATTTATTT